>JAPKXR010000281.1 GCA_026394715.1 Methanomicrobiales archaeon
ACACCTCATAATACCAGGTCCCTTGAGCGATACCATTACCGTTGATGATGTTCAGGTTGATTCGTCCATCATTAGTGCCATCAAAATTATCATAATAGGGACCGAACGTGTATCCATCCGGGGAATATATTCTCAGTCGGAGTGAATTTCCAGAATTCCCCCAGTTCAGGTCTACATTCAGTGTAGTAATGAACGATGAAACGGTTTTTGTATGCCAGTTCGTTTCTCCCTGAGTAATTGAATCATAAACGATTAGGATACTATCTGGATTCATGCCAGCATTTTGCACGGGTTTTACAACGTTACCGCTTTCCTTAACGAGAGAAACCTGTTCACTTGCCGATACCACTGCGAAAGATGCTATCAATAGAAGCATCATCGCAACAACTCCCAGTCTTTTCGACATGAGAGATCGGTTTCGGGAAACATTGCTTATTTTTTCTGTCCCTATTATCGAACTGGCAGTTCAAGAATATGGACAGAAATCATAAATCCGCTGTTTATCAAGATGACTATGCGAATACCCGAAAGGTATTCCGGGGGCCCCGAGTTTATCCCAGTCACATCCAACGGGGTCCCGAAGGATGCCCGTTGTCGGGAATGTTTGTGCTATTCGGATTCCATGCCGGCAAGCGGAGCATATAGAAAAATGGAGGCAAAACAAATGAGATTATTCAGATGGAGTGCTATCCTGCTCGCATTACTACTTGCAGCGATGGCGATGGTACCGATAGTGAGTGCGGATAATTACAGTAAAGAAAAATTCAACTTGGTCGAATCAAATTATATTTCCAGCGATGCCGCTTATAAAAATGCAGTGATGACAATGCAAGAATTTATATTAAGTGGATCTCTCAATGCAAAATGGGATGGTGCAACATTGAATCCCCAACCTCTTGTAATTTATGATCTCAATGGAGCTATTCTCACGTATCAATTCACCGCAGAGAAAAATGGGATGAAAATCGGGGTTGCGAACTCCGCAGCGAGTAAAATTATCGGGGGACCTATTCTTGCTATTGGAATGTCTCCAACAAATTTTGAAGAGAAAACAATCGATTCGAAAATTAATGGAATTATTAGTACAACTTATTTAGATTATAACATTCTCTCAAAAAATATTGTTGCCTATCAATATCCAAAATTGGGAGTTTTAGTACAAATTTCAAATTCCAAAACGGGGGAAATGAAGAAAATAATTATCGATGTCTATGATTTTTCAATAATTCCTGAGGAAAAATCGGTAGTTGAAGGGACACCCGGAGCTTGGTCCTTTTATGATGAGATGTCGTTAAACCAGATGAATGAAAATGTTCAGAAATGGGGAAATCTTCAGAAATCTGACATGACTCCCCAATATGCATCTGAAAAAACATTAAGCTACACTCGTTACGATCAGGCAAGTGAAAATTGGTGTGCTGTAGCGGTTGCCCAGATGAATTCTCAATTCTATGAGCATTCGCATACTCAGCAAGCAATTGCAGACATTATGGGAAATGGGGATGGCGATGGCTCCACTCCAGAGATGGAATTAACCTACTATCAAGCTTCGACAGAATCCGGAGGATTAGATAAACAAAATTCGATCGATGTATACAGTTCCAGTGCCAACTGGAATAATGCAGCTGACGAAATTGATGCAGACAGACCTTTGAAAGTAGGGAATATGGGTCATGCAAGGGCAATCGCAGGATACAAAATCCAAAGCGGATCAAACTACTTGTATATTTATGATCCCAATCCCAGCCTCACTGATCCTTTTTGGGAAATGTACACCGGAACCTACAATAATTATGTCTACGTGAGGTAGAATAATTAAAATCCTTTGTTTGCAAAGGATAAATTGAGGGATAATCTTGGCTTTAAAGAAAAACATTCATTTTTTATCAATAGTCCTGTTGATATTGACAGCTCTGATTCCCGTTAATGGGGCCGCCGTGGACTCCACGAATGTTTCGTCTCCGATATGGTCGAATACTGTGGGACATTATGAGGTTCTTGTTGCATGTTCGGACAACGGATCATATATTGTCGCCGGGTCCGATACCGGGAATCAGTTGTATGACAGTTCCGGGAAAATGATCTGGGCTTATCAGACAAACGGTACTTCTTTTACATCGGTCTCAATTTCCGGTGATGGCGGAATAATTTCCGGAACCCATGAGAGGAGCGTATTGGTTTTTAATCGCTCTGGGAAACTTCTCCAGACCTTCAACTCTTCTTCATCGGTAGTTCGCTCCGCAGTTTCCCGTAATGGTGAAACGATCGTTTCATCGGGAGACGGCGAACTCACTATGTTTGATCTCAAAGGAAATCTTCTCGGAAAAAAAGTCCAACCGGGCGCAATCTGGGATGTTGCCATATCTGATGATGGCAGGTACGGTGCCGCGTCGGTCGATCTCGGTTGGCAAACACGGAAAGGAAAAATCGTCGTTATTGACCGGAACGGTTCGAGCGTTCTCGACTATCCTACTTTAAGCCAGGGCGTCGGTGTCGGAATTTCCAGCGATGGGAGCTCGATTGTCGGAATCGATGATTACAATCTTTACTCAGTCTTCCCGAATGGAACGCTCCGGTGGAGTTTTCCCAGCAGTCCGCCATTCCGGGATGTTGCCATCACTCCCGATGGAAAATACATTGTGGCCGGTTCACAGTATTATCTCCGGGTTTTTAACGAGACCGGTTCTCTCCTCTGGCAGAATCAGGAGGCTGGATATGTGTATAGCGTGGCAATTTCGGAAAACGGGGATTATATTATTGCAGGTTCTTCAGATAAGGTCCGTTTATTCGATAAATCCGGAAACCTGCTTTGGCACTACGATCAAGGGGTGTCTCATGTTGCTGCATCAAAAAATGGGAACTATTTCGCTGTGGGAACAAATAAGGAAATTATGTATTTCAACAAATGGGGCAATTCAACAGTTATCGATGAACCAAACCTTCCGGTAAAAAGTGGTTATCCAAATAGCTCATCATCCGTGGCAATGCCATCTACACCAAAACCCGCGCCGCTTTCATACATGGGTGTTATCGGTGCATTGTTTTGTATTAGCGTTGTTGCCTCGTTTTCGAAAAAAACCAAAAACAAATAATTTTCTGGCCAGTTTGCAACTCTCGCTCCTCCGATGACGGGACGGGACGCGGTGTCAGTATTTATTCTACAGGAGTCATGGGGTTTTACAGTTCCGGTTTATCCTCCTCAAAGATGAACAGCTCATCAATCTTCGCATGAAGGATTTTAGCAACGTCATGGGCAAGCTTGAGCGAGGGGTTATACTTGCCCTGCTCAAGAAAGACGATCGTCTCTCTCCGGACCCCTACGGCTTTTGCGAGGTCATCCTGCGTCAGGGATCGGCGGGTCCGGTAGTCTTTGATCCGGGTGATCATCGTTGTGCCCCGCGAAATCTATCCTGCATCGATGTCCCCCTGCCGGTTGTAGTACCATGACAGGAAGAAGGCACTCAGTCCCATCGTGAGAAATAGGATCTCGATGACGGTTCGGGAACGGAACGCGAGTACTCCTGAAAAATCCAGTATGCCG
>JAPKXR010000147.1 GCA_026394715.1 Methanomicrobiales archaeon
CGGGCAGATTATTGAACAGGGGAGTCATACTGACCTTATGGCACAAAACGGCCGGTACGCAACGATGTTCCACGCACAGGCAGATGCCTACGGGGAAAGGCCGGTCACGATCCCCTCTCAAAGGTGATGGATAATACTCCACCACCGTCGCAGGTGGGCAAGGTACGGGTCCAACCGGCCTTTGGACCGCCGGTAACCCGTCATCAGGTGGGGTGGAAGAACAATAAAACGGCCGCAATATTTCAGTTTCTCACTATATCCCGGCAGCCCCGACAGGTGGAGACGGATGGCTGCATAGGCCGAGACCTCCTGAGTCCTTGCGTATTGCCAGAGGTGTACTTCCCGTGCTGACGGGGCAGGCCATGTCGAAAAATCGGCGACATTGGCAGGCAGTGGCTGTCCCGACCAGAGTTCTGCCTCATTGAGGGCGATCTCAACGGGGATCCGGGTATGATTCATGACCGAGGATGCCTGGACAGCTTTCCATTCGCCAGGTGTTGAGAATTCCTGCACCAGGCGTGCAATATCCATAATCCAGTCCAGTCGCCGGTGGTTATGCTGTATGATATTATGGAGTACCAGGAACTGGAAATGGTCCAGGGGGTGCAGGGTATCAAAGGCCAGGTCTTTTGACTCTACGTGGATTTTTCTCTCCATTGAATTAATCAGCCAGTTTTTTGGGAAATATCCATAGCCAAAGTCCGCCATCCAGTGGACCTCAACCATCACCCCGCTGTTCCCGGGTAAAAATGCCTGGTGATGGAACGCATGGGGTGAAATGTGATACGTCCGTGCAGGACAGGAATACCCGAGGGTTTCCATGACCCGTTCGCACCGCAAAAAGTCTTCCGGCCTGATCATGAGGTCGATATCGCTGGACTGGCGCAGTGCCGGATCAGGATATACGGTCCTGGCGAGTGCAGGGCCTTTAACGAGGAGAACTTGAATTCCGGCTTCATTAAATGCGTCCAGGACCTGGCGGATCTGCGGTCCCATACGCAGGTTCCTGACCGCACCGTAAAAGAGGACCTCTTTTAATCCGGACAGGATTACTTCTGGAGGCTGGCACTCTTCCGGCCATGATGATAGGTGCCAGGCGAGGAGAGGAATTATCCCGTGAGGGCGAAGACAATCAAAGACCTGGCCCCATGCTCCAGGACTGCACACCGGAGGGGTGCAGGGGATGTTTCGGGCTGCAGCAACCACGTACTGGAGGAGGTCATCCGGAACTGAAAGGAGTGTATTGGGTGGATTGCCCACCAGTGGATACACCGCATGCCACTGGCGGAGCGTGGCAGGCAATGATGTACGATCCGCAGGCTGCCCAGGTAATTCAGGTGATGCGTTCATAGGATGTGGGATTCCCCGTCAGTATTACAGCTGTTACCTGGGTAGTTATAAGATTACAGCATATCGCTCCCCAGCTTTGACAACAATACATGGTAGTACCCTGTGATCCGGATGTGTCATTCGCACTCAATGGCATCGGAGAGGTGATCTGGAATGCGATCAAACGCAAACTGATAGAGGGGGAGATCACAGACTCATGTCCTGGCGCCGGAGTGGCAGGCACATCCGGGTCATCCCATAACTATCAACACAGGTACTATGCACGGCACCACAGGAGACGAGAAGATCACCGGGCGGACGAGGTGGCGCAAAAAAAGTATTGATGAATTTTTAATGCCCAGATTTTCGTTGATATGGATAACTGAAAATGCATCTGGTCTATTGTAATTTGTCAACCAGGTCTTACAAGTCAACACAAAAATCACGTCTCATCTATCGTTAAAAGAGCCTGACGTAGCATCAACTCCTATGTTGTGGCACTCGTATTCCGGGTGTAGAAATTGTACATTGCAGGTCTGCTAACCCGGGAGCGGTATGCCTAAAATAAGGCGGGCTCAAACGCTTAGATTTCGGGGATATGCGGATCTGAATCGTTAATCACGAGCCGTCAGGGAAAGACCGACAATCGATTGGTTCAGATGCGTGTACATTTGGAGGTGAGAATTAACGTCCAATGGGTATTTATCGGAGAGAAGGTAATTCACTGATCGGAGATTAAAAAAAATGGTGGTAACCACAGGGATAGATTCCCCGGAAAAAACATGGACAGAGCCGCAATTAACGATATTGACACGCAGCAATCCAGAAGAGATGGTTTTGGCGGTTTGTAAGGGTTTGCCGCAAAGGGCAGACACTTCAGCCGCTTATGATCGAGGCTGTCAACGACAAGGGTGCAGTGACCATTGTTCCGAAAGTAGCGACAGTTGGCACAAACAGCGTGTCGAAATATTCGTTCTTTTATTATCGTAAGCCGTAGGTTCGACACCACCGGTCAGTGACCTGAGACGTTGAACCA
>JAPKXR010000114.1 GCA_026394715.1 Methanomicrobiales archaeon
GTATCGGGCGGTTCACATGCCATGATCGAGGACCTCGCTGATGCCGTCAGTCAAAACGGAGTAAAAATGCCAGCCTTTGAGCGGGGCCCATACCCACAGTTCAACATCGGCCTTGATGGGCCTCGACATTTCTCTGAGGGACCGGATGACGCTTGCGTATTCCCGCTCGACCAACAGTGTCCTGTCGAGGTGTTTGCTGTTCCGCTTCACCTGGATGAGGAGTGGGTGCCCGCCATCCTGCCACGCAACCAAATCTATCGGTGTGTGAGATCCGGCACTGCGGACGACCTGGTATCCATGGCGGATCAACATTTCGCGGGCGAGATACTCAGTATCCCGGCCACGTGAATAATTCGACTGGGCTGAAATGTCGGTCAGCCCCTTGATATCGCAATGAGTGGTGAGGATGCGATCTCCCCGGAAGCTACCAGGACAAACGATTTCCGCGAAATGTGGTAACTGCCTGATCCGGTGCAAATGATGATGCCGAGTCCCGAAGGGGTTTGATAAATAATCGACGTGCCATCAATAATGCTGCTTTGTTGTCTCAGGGGGATTTGCCGACCGAAAAATAATAGCTCGTGGATCTCTTCCCGCGAGAGATGATGAAGGCCGCCTTGTGTTTCAATGACGGCTTCCCCGTTGCTACACGCTCTTATACTGCTCGATGTGTCAGACATGTGATCACCGGGCCAGTGTAGGAAAGTTTTTGTCTGATGATAACATCAGCTGTACTGATCCTGCCCTTGTCTGAATTGATGTTTTGGTAGACTCTATTATGATAGGGTGGATCACCTTGCTATTCTGCATTCGTTTTCCTCCACGTACTTAAAATGTCCTAGTTTCACGAAGAAATCGCAGATGCCAAACAATCCGGATCGGATCTCGTAGGCCCTGGCTATTTCGTGTGTTATAGGTTTAGGCTCGATATCAGTGTTCATCATATTTCACCTCAATGCGACAACCAAATTAAAAACAGGGGGCATTTGTCCCAGTGAACGGTGTTGTCGAGATCATGATTGTATGCCGTCTGGGTTTAAAATGAATTGGGTTTGGTGAATTTTTGCAACTTAATCGCCGTCTGTTTTAGCCGAAGCAATCGAATCAATGTACTTCTTCAATGAATCCCCGTGTTGAACAATGTATTTCGCAATTTCCTCAAGCTTCATGATACCCTCTGCATCAAGCGGTTCTCCGCAGGTGTAGCACGTCGAAGCAATCGGGGGATTAATTGTCGAGCAGTGTTGACATTGCCGGGGCCGGATACCACTTTCTTTTTCTTTTTCGTCGGTTTTTACAATACCATACACCCGTGCAACCTCAGTATCAATATCCTGCCCGGTCATGTGCACGTACGTTCGCCACATCGAGGTATCGGGCTGGCCCCACATCATCATCTTGATGGCTGATTCCTGCATCCCGTCCTTTATCAGGTGAGTAATTCTCGAATGTCGGAATATGTGGGCGGTTACGTGCCGTGTAATCCCTGCACGCACAACGATTCTCTGGATCCGTTTGGATATGGATGCGTGGGTGAATGGTTCACGCAGCCCGTTTACAAAAACAAGGGCATCACTTGACGGGTCGCCCGGGTAGTCGGCTTTCCAGACCTTAAGATATTCTGCAGCCATCATTACCCTGACGTGCCGGTAGTATTTTGTTTTAAAGAGTACCCCGACCGAAGCACCACCCCCAACAAAACTGATGTCACCCCAGGTAAGCGTCGCGATCTCGCCAATGCGGAACCCGCCTTCATAGAGCAGGAGGACCATCGCCCGGTCACCGCTCCTGTCACATGCCTTCATTATCAAGGTGATTTCGTCGGTGGTCAAAAGGTCGGTCGCTTTTTTCGTCACCATGTCTTTCGGCGGGTTTTTTATCCTGGTGATCTTCTTTTCCGGGATATTGCTGTATCCCTCTTCGATCATCCAGAGGATGAATTGCTTCAGGATGATGACATGGTCAGCAATGGTGTTCTGCTTGAACGGTTTGTTCCTCGCGCTGACCCCGTTCTTCAGGGCTTCAATGCCAGTGTAAATATCCACAATGCCAAGCTCGCGGAACTGGTCGATAAAGCGGCGCCAGCTGACGAGCGTGTAGGTCAGTTTGTTGACTCGCCCAGGTGAAAGGTTGGCTGACGATCGGCGTTCATTAAGGAATTCTCTGATGGTATCGGCATCAGCCTTTGTGATGGTCCCGCGAGTGAGAGCGGTGTCCAAAGAATTGTTGGAATATTCGGGTCTAACCGCAGAGAAGTATCCTGGCGGCATTGATGTTCGGGTAGGCATAATGGAACATTGCCATCTCCCTTAATTAAAAACAGTGTGTGGGGAATCGAACTTCTTGTCCCAATGCTGCTATGGGGATTCGAACCCCAGTCGTCGGCGTGAAAGGCCGACATGATTGGCCGGACTACACTATAGCAGCAATGCAGGAATAACTGCCCAGATATATGGTGGGTGTTGTTACTTA
>JAPKXR010000064.1 GCA_026394715.1 Methanomicrobiales archaeon
GTTCCTGCCCTGTTGGGCAATCATACCTATTGATTAGAAGGAGAAGAACATTTATTAGGATGTTTGAATGGCGGGCATGGCATTGCTGGTTTGGTTAACGGAGGTGGTCCTGGATTTTTATGAGTGTGGGTGAGAGATTTTACAAAGACTTAAGGCAAAAGTGTATCTGTTCATAGACCAAAAAAAGTGAAGTTAATGTTAGATCAGGTCAGGTCAGGCGGGACATTCTTTTTTGATGGGAAACATCTCATCATACGGCATTCCGTTCGTGGAACTCAAACCCGGCCAGATGGATAGGAAGAGTGCATGATGGCAGATATTCTCCGCCGATGCACGGGACTCCTGGGCGAGTGATCTCACTTCGGTGGCGACGACCGCAAAGCCCCTGCCTGCTTCTCCTGCACGGACCGCTCCGATGGCCGCGTTTGGGGGAACCGGCCCGTCTGATCCAGGAAGGTCGGAAATCAACCCGAAGATCTATCCAATTTTGCCCCACTCTGCCTTGCTATCGACAATAATCTTGTCGACTTCGTTGGAAGAGGTGGTGATGCTCTATATACCCCGTTCTGCCTGCCCTGGGAGCCCGGTACCTTTCGTGCTCAGCGTGTTTGCATCCTCGGTCAGTTGTGAGACTTTTTCAGCTGTTACATCTACCAATTAACTATTCCATTAAGGATGGTTCACGTATATTTTAAAATATAAGATTATGCCAGGGCCTGCTATGTGAAATGACGCCTGATGATAAAAAAGAACTTTATTTAATAGATTTTAGTTATTCTTCAATTTTTTATCAAGGAATGCAAGGACCTTTCCGACATTATCTGTTGTGGTAAACATCGCATCGCCGTGTCCCGCTCCCTGCAGAAGCTCCAATGTTACGTTATCGCTGCCTATCACCTTTGCAAGTTTTGCAGCAAAATTGATCGACTGTTCTGTAGGTACCTGGGAATCCGCAGTGCCGTGCTGGATGAAGTACGCCGGGTCATCTGCAGTGATGTACGTCTCAGGATTAGCTCCCATGACGAGGTCTGGTACTGCAGTTATCGCCTTTCCGAACAGTTTTGATTCGGGGGAATCTGCCGCATTATGAGTTGCCGGTCCAAGACCACTTGCCGTGAATTGCTCATCCATGGAAGTGAAATTGATTGGACCAAACCAATCCACAACGGCCTGAACACGGGATGACTGACCGGAATTCCCAAGGTCCATGTCTTCGAGACTGGCGACATCACCCGATGTACCGGCGAGTGCCGCAAGGTTACCACCGGCAGATCCGCCCCAGACTGCTATTTTATCAGGGTTTAATTTGTATTCCGCGGCATGTGCCCGGATGAAGCGGATAGCTGCTTTCACATCATTGATCTGTGCAGGGAAGGTCGCTTCTGAACTCAGGCGATAATTGATAGAAACTACCGCATAACCCCGGTTGACACCCTGGAGCATCGGTGTGAGTTGACCATCTGCTTTGTCACCCATGATGAAGGCTCCGCCATGAATAGATACAATTACCGGGAAAGGACCTTCCCCCTCATTCGGCAAATATATATCAAGCTTTTCTGCCGAAGACCGGGTTGCATAAGGAACATTGAGCCACTTCTGTTTTATTGATGATACATTTGGCGCGGTTGTTCCTCCACCAGCAGGGTGTGTACCACCTGGGGCCAGAGTAGTTGCTGGTGTTGGGGTTGTTGGAATAACAGATGGATTTTGGGGCGGATTCCACAAATGAGGATTTGTTGGAATATATTTTATGGGGGGTAATATCTTGTAAAATGATAACGTCTTTGGTGGTATGTAGGTTGACACTGAAAATGCAGCCGAGTAATTTAAAGGAGTAAGTTTGGACGCAACAAAACTCGATGGTGTAAATTTGTCTGCCGTTCCCGATACGTAATATACGGAAGAATTAGTCCCATTTATTGGTTTATACGGGAACATGGTTGCTGCAACAACGGTTGAAACTGCAAACATGCAGAACAATACGACGATGATGAATGCCAGAGATAGCTTTTTCATATTTGAACCGTTACCGTTACGTGTAGTAACATATATCTATTACGATAGGTACAAAATATTAATTTTTACGCCTCAAACTGCCTCGCTTTTATCAGCCAGATACTAACTTCCGGCCGTTTCGATATTCCCGGTATCTTATATACTCACATAATTCTTATGAGATCCTTCAATACCGGGATATTCCGGCGAAAATTGCTTATTTTAGCCTTTATGGTAATATTATTCTAGTTTATTTTCTTCCGTATGGAACATGTGCCGTTCAATGATTTTCCCGGGAGCGACCAGGTATCTATTTTGGGGGAAATGATTTCGCAGGTCATCCGCATGTAACGGGTGAGAGTAAAGCAGGTGGATCTTCTTCAATAATTATGGATCGAAATTATTAAATTTTGTATAGTCGGCGTATTATTGTCCATATAGCATAAACCCGGTGATCGTGTTCATTCTCCTTCGCCGGTCTGTTGCCCTGCGTCTCTCACAGATGGTATCACGCAACTTCTGATAGTAAGCGTTGTTTTTCGTCTATATCTCATTAGAGTGACGTTAAAAGTCCCGTTCATGCCTTACACGCCTTTTTTTTTAGATTGGACTTCTTCAGGGCCACAAACATCCGATTCAGCGAGCGTGATAATGGAGTTTTCCCCCCTCATCCCTTCACCCTCTTCTTGCGGGGCCGCTCAAGACACCAGGTCAAACTATGGAAAATAATGCTTGTTTTTCAACTGAGCCCGGTCTTCCACCGGCATGAGCGTGAAATTTTTTTTTCGCTGTTGTCACACATGCCATATCCCAAAAACATTCGACAACACAACCAAAAAAAAGGGCCCCACCCCTACCCCACCAGATCAGACGTCTTCGAAAACGAGCTCCACCGTTACATCCTCACCGATGTTGAACCTGTCGTTGGCCATCAGGCCTTACCGATTGAGTTCACATAACCGAGATCGGTAGTCGTGTCAATCCCCGCCAGGCTCCTCGAACCGAAACTCATCGACCCGGTACCCGAACATGAGTTGATGGCCGTAAAAACAAACGCATCCGGCACCTCCAAATCCACCTGTTCAACAGACCTTACCGGGCGATACGCCAGGTCATCAGCCATAAACAGAGAGTGTACCACAACCGTCTCACACTACGGCGTTGCGGTAAAGCTCGCCACCTCTGCATCCAACGATTCAACCCCACACGTTACACCGGAAGCAGCAGCCCAGGCGGAGTGGAGCATCATACTCTCTTCATAGATGCCGGGCCCGGACGTTTGCAAAGTTCCCGGGTACCAGATCCCCAAAGAAAACGATGCTGGAATTAGCCGGCATATATGACCGTGGTGACATATTGCAACCATCGTTGTTATTTAACATGATATTCCGCTATGGGTGTTTTCCGCCAGATCCATTGATCAAACATCAGTTTATATGCATTCAGATAAGAGGGGATGCATCATGAATGGTGATCCGTGGTATTCACAACGGCATAACTCAGGCCTGCATTGGACAGGTTTTCTTGTTGTTGCCTTGCTGCTCATTTGTTGCCTGGTGCCGGTCGTCGCGGCAGAACAGGTTTCTGAAAATTCTAAAGCTGCCGTTGTTCCTTCTCATATTTATCCGTATACAGGCTTTCGGTGCCTGGACAAGGCCCCGTGTTTTGGAGGACGGCTGAGTTTTTCATATAATGAATGGGGCAAGAGACCCGATGAGGAGATGCCGAGACGGATCACCGGGTTGACCATTAACTGGGGTGATGGCACCGAGAGTACCGTCAACTCAGTACCCTCTACTCACACAATCACCCATATTTACAAAACCCCCCAGAAGTTCACTATCACTGTCACGGCTCACGATATGGCATATGATTATGGATGGACTCGTGATACATACGTGCAACAATATAACCTGGACCTCTCGTTAATGAAAGGGGACATCATGGTCCATGCGATTGGTGCCGATTCCCCTTACGCAGGGCCGTTTACCAATTTGGTGCCTGGACACTGGACCCATGCCGCGATGTATATCGGGAACAATCAGACAATAGAATCAGGTGGAGGAGAGGGTGTAATACGCAAATCTGTCTCGGAATGGGTTTATCCTCATGATGAATGCGACGCGATTTTCCGGGTCCCGGGACTGACCGATACCAAGCGGGAGAATATTGTCAACTGGGCGTTAGATAAGGAAGGCAGGGGATACGATTATCAGTCTCTTACAGGCCTGTATACAGGAAAACAACAGGATAACGACGATTTCAGTTGCTTGCTGTGGATTGCTCCCCCCTGGAGATCTAAAAACCTGTATCCGAGTTGCAAGTGGGCCTGCTCAAATTATTATTGCAGTGAACTGGTCTGGGCGGCCTACAGGCGGAACGGAATAGACTTCGATCCCTATCCGACATTGAAGTATGTTGGTGGAGGTTGCGTATACCCTATGGATCTTGTCCTGAGCAAGCATGTAACCGTGCAACTGGTCGGTACCCATATCGAAAAAATCCCGAAACGGGCGAAAGCCTATAGCACCACCGGTACCTATTACAGGCTCCTGCTAAACGCGAGTCCCGGGGACGTGGTGAAAGAACCACGCTCCATCACGACATCAAAAAGCTACATGCTCCTGGTAAATGCAGATTCCAATGCCGTAGTCAAAGATGCAGTCAAGTCCGGGTCATGTGATACCTGTGGTCCGGTGGGGAACTCTTCAGTGGCTGACAGTCAGGCTGGTCTTATAGAAAACCCGATTTATACCCCTGCGATAGACCCGTTTGAAACCAGGGTTATCAATCCTGATAAACAATCCATGACCGATTCATATAGCACGATACCTGGTTCGACGTACGGTGCGATAGATACCGATGGTGATAACCTCGTTGAAATGATGAACAGCATTGAAAATGCTGAAAAGGGAGAGTACACCATCTCTGTCACCCCAAAGGCCGGCACCGGGCAGGACTACATGTATTCACTCCGGATCGGGGCCTGGGATATCGATCAGATCTCCATGATCGAGCCCATTAATTATATGGAGTTCTCTGCGCTTCCGGATGCAGGAAAAATGCCACTCCGTATCGAGGAGAACGGGTACTGCCGGATTATTGCAGTACCTACCCGTGGGACGGCCCCCTTCAACGTCTCCTTTATGGACATCTCGCCGCTGATGAGGACCGATGAGGACTGGGACTACGAGGATATGGTGATCAACAACCAGTGGGATTTCGGGGACGGAACGTCTGCGACCGACCAGGTCACGGCCACCCATCTTTATACCACCCCGGGGAGCTACCAGGTGATGCTTACCACCCGTAACGCCACACTCGAGGCAACTGCGTCGGTAACCGTAACCATAGAAGCTCCACTAAAGCCCCTTAAAGCGGATTTCACCGCATCCCCTGTTACCGGTACCGCCCCACTTACCGTGAAATGCACAGATAATTCCACGGGTTCTCCAACCACGGTGGTGTACGATTTCGGTGATGGGAGATCGGCGATAAGTCCGAATTCCACTCATATCTACCTTTTCCCCGGGGTCTATACCATTACACAGACGGTCATGAAATATGACACAAAAACGAATTCGGTTATAAGTAACTCGACAACGAAAAAGAATTGTATTACTGCGAACAGTATCCCGGTAGTCCCGTTGGTTGCGAATTTCAATGCCGGCCCGTTGCAGGGCACGGCACCCATGACGGTCACATTCGCCGATCAATCAACCGGGAACCCGACATTTTACAGGTATGATTTCGGTGACGGGACCAATACATTAGAACCGAACCCGGTGCATACCTACCGCTATCCTGGTACCTATACCGTCACGTTATCGGTGAGGAAAAGTGATGGGAATACGGAAACGATAATGGGCAATTCTTCCATCCAGAAGGATCTCATTGTTGTCAACAGTACATGATCATCTCTATTTTTCAGATCCCTTTTTTTTAGGGAGATTAAGGGGCAAAGGGGAAGGGTTGTATTTCCTCAGGACTGGAGAGTTCCGGGGGTTAATCGTATCATAGAGGACTGGGTTGTCTTTTTAGCATTACCCGCATGGTTTTTGGGTTTGAACCCCCGTAAGTAATTCTTTGAAAAGTATCCGTTGTTCGTAACCAGATTACTGGGAAAAAAGACTATTAACAAGGTAACCGGAATAAAGGTTAGTAAACCCACATCTCTTGAGAGAGCAGATATTTATGACCCGTGATACAAAGGAGATCACAATAGAATCAGACAAAGCATCGTAATCCTCTGGAGGTACAAATGAAAACAAATATCCTGAAAGACGGGATTAACAGCCTGATCAGGGCAGGATATTACAAGGATCGGGAAACATTGGCGGAAGACGCATTCCGGACTCTCCTGGAGGTCCGCCCAGGTATAAAAATTGACATGGCAATCGAGATGTATCGCCATGAGAGGGTATCCCTCGCGCGAGCTGCTGAAATTGCTGGCTTCTGCCAGGAGGGATTTAAGAATGTGATAGCCCAGCGGGGAATAAAAAGAATCATACACGCACCATCCAATTCAGAACTGGCAAAAGAGGTGAGTCTAATCGTTGGATGAAATAATTATCCTTGATACTGACATCGCAAGTATATTTGCAAAAATCCAGAAGATTGTCCTCTTAAAAGAATTATTATCCCGTTACGAGCTTGCGATTAAGCCCTGCCATCTATGAAGAACTAGTCGTATCGGAGGAGTATGGATATTCTTTCCCGCGTCAGATATTTGAACATATTACGATAATCTCTCCCACAAGCGATGAAATCTCTGATTACCACCATCTGCTGAATACAAAAAAGACCTTGGGAAAGGGTGAACTTGAAGCCCTTTGCATCTGCCGGAAACGCAATGGGATTTTTCATCAATGGATGCGAGCGCATTGAAATTTGCCAGAAATTGTGATGTTGCAACACGTTCGATCCATGCCATCCTACGTTCATTATGGGTTTCCGGCTGCATGACCCATGATGAAGTAAAAGCACGTATCGACGAAATAGAAAAGATCGAGAACACAACGATCTCTGATTCCTATCTCATTCTTGAAACTAACCTAAAACATCAGAAAGCGAATAACCTGATAAATTATTATTATTATCCCCCGTTTTTTTGCCCTTCATCCCTTCACCTTTCGTTTGTGGAGCCATTCATTGCGGCAGGCAAAACTATGGAAGACCCGCTTGTTTTTCATCCGGGCCCGGGCCTCTGCCGGCATGAGGGTAAACCGTTTGCCGCAGTTGTCACACACCAGGGTAACGCGAATTCGTGGATGCATCATGGGACCACCCCCATGCGACCGGTCCCGTTGCATACCCGGCAGGGTTCAGGGAGTTTCCGTTCGACGCCGAAACCCATAGTGCCAAGAGCGGAACGAATCTTCAGGCCGATAACCTCGTGGTCGTGCACCACGGCAGCGACAGATCATCCTGCTTCGCATTCCTGTCCAAATCACAACAAAAGACCCGCGTCATAGAAGCGGGGGCCGGGATATACCGTGAATATTGGATCGATTCCCCAAAGCCCCCGTGCCCCCGTTCCAGTTCGAAAAACTGGTACCATAAACCAGAATAATAATATGTTATATAAAACACTAAATAATACATGTACACTATGGTGGGGTGATTCGGATTACGTCCAGAAATGTGCTATATTTTACAGAGCAGGAAGAAGAATTTGCAGCCCTTCTTCATAGATTCGGTATAGGGAAAAATATTTCAAAAGTCCTTGTCTATCTTGCCAACACCAGGGAGACAACGTCACGTGATATCGAGCGTGGTACTGACCTTCGGCAACCTGAAGTGAGTATGGCAATGACTGCCATGATAGAGTTAAAATGGATCGAAAGCCGGGAAGAACGGCATCAAAAGGAAGGGAGGCCTGTGAAAATTTACAAACTCGCCCTCCCGATAAGTGAAATCGTGGACGAACTCGAGAGGGGGAAAACGGCTGAAGCAGACAAACAGTTGGAGATGATTAAGCAGTTACGGGAATTTATCGCAGAACAATAGACGGACATTTGGGTATATTTATCCCACGTGCGTATGAGAATTCTACCACGGGTCTCACCACGCGTGCAAAGAACCCGCTTAAGGTGCTTTTGGGTATTAAGGTACTGTTCCGTTCCATGATCTATTGTTACCTGTTTTGGGTTATCCTGTCAACAAACCATAGGTGGGCGTCCATGGGTTGAGCTGTTCTGGCATGTTACGGTGAGGCTTCCCGGCAAACCCTTTCGTGCAACGCGGGGATAAAAACAGTGCACGGGGGCTTTTTATGGTGATCAGGTTTTTTTTATCATCAAAAATGAGACGGAAGGTTACGGCGTAAAATCCTTCATCCCTCCCTCAGATAGGGATTGTATCCTGGGTGAGATAAACCTCACGGGGATTAGCGCTGTGAACGCATCCCGGTGCCCGACTGCAACTGCATTTGCAACGTGCGAAGAAGTAAGACCATGCGTAGGTAATCTGGTCCATCCTGAGACAAGTCAGCCAGTGTTCCTGGCAGTTCCTGCCCTGTTGGGCAATCATACCTCTATGTTAAAAGAAGCAGAACATTTATTTGGATGTTTGAATGGCTGGCATGGCATTGATGGCGTTTGGATCCGGGGCGTTCCTTGGGTTTTTATGAGTGAGGGTGAGGGATCTGGAAAAAAATCCAATGCAAAAGTGTATCTGTTCACAGACCGAAAAAGGAACGTTGATGTCAGGTCAGAACAGATTCTCATTCCCGATAGTAACTATCTGGGAGCCCGGGACGCATCGAGTGGCACGCAAACCAGTCAGGAAGGCTAGGAATTGTGCATAATGGCAGATACGCTTCATGTTCTCTATGTCGATGACGAACCGGACCTCCTCGAGATCTGCAAACTGTTCCTCGAGCAAGATGGAGAGTTTTATGTTACAACCATTGATTCAGCCCCTGCAGCCCTGGCACTGCTTAAAGAAGAACCGTTCGATGCGATCATATCAGATTACCAGATGCCGGGGCTGGACGGTATCCAGTTCCTTGTTGAAGTGCGGACACGCTTTGGGTCGATTCCGTTTATCCTTTTTACCGGGAAAGGCAGGGAAGAAGTAGTTATCCAGGCAATCAACAGCGGAGCAGATTTTTATCTCCAGAAAGGCGGCGATCCCAGCGCACAGTTTGCGGAACTGGCCCATAAGGTCAGGTCAGCTGCATTGCGGAAAAGTGCAGAAGATTCTCTGCGGTATAGCGAGGATAAATACCGGCATTTAATCGAACACTCGAACGAGGCAATTGTTATTGCACAGGACGGGGGCCTGAAGCTGGTTAATCAACGGGCTGTCGAACTGACCGGGTATTCGAGAACGAAACTCCTTTCCATGCAGTTCTCTGCAGTTATTCACCCTGATGACCGTGTCATGGTCGTGGAACGGTACCAGAAGAGATTAAAGGGTGAGGAGGTCCCGTCCCGCTATCGCTTCCGACTGAGTCCACCGGATGGAAGCATACGGTGGGCTGAGCTCAGCGTTACCTCAATAAATTGGGACGGACGTCCTGCCTCGTTGAATTTCTTAACGGACATCACCAAACGCAACCAGGCAGAGATGGCACTCCGGGAGAGCGAGGAGAAATACCGTTCACTTACCAACCAGGTCCATGAGGGCATTTATATCTACCAGGGAGATCGTTTTGTCTATACGAACACCAGGGTTTCCGAGATAACCGGGTATTCAAGTGAAGAACTGCTCAGTATGCAGTTTATAGAGCTGGCTCACCCGGATGACCAGGCATATATTAAAGATATCGCAGAACGGAGGTGGCGGGGAGAACCCGTTCCTGACATGTACGAGTGTCGTATTATCCAAAAAGACGGAGATGTCCGGAACCTGGAACTCATCGTTGCTACGATTCCGTACCAGAACGGGATTGCCGCACTTGGAGCTGCCCGTGACATCACCGACCGGAAAAGGGCAGAGGACGCACTACGCAAAAATAATACGCTTTTAAAACGGGCTGAAGAAGTCGGCAGATTTGGTAGTTGGGAGATCAGTCTGAATGAAAAAACCGTCACTGCGTCTGAGGGTGCAAGGATACTCTATGGTCTTCCAGGGACGCAATGGACACTTGAAGAGGTCTGGAAAATTCCCCTGCCTGAGTACCGTCCTCTTCTTGATACGGCGTTTGGAGATCTTATCACGGGAAAATCCTCCTATCATATAGAGTTTAAAATCCGGAGGCAGTCTGATGGGGCAGTCCTGGACATCCAGTCTCACGCAGAATACGACCCGGTACATAACGTCGTTTTCGGAGTGATTCATGATATCACCGGGCGGGAAAGCTGTAGATGACGCATTGCGGCTGAGCGATGAATTCAATTTGGAACCTGATAAATAACGTCCCCGATTACCTCCTGATCTCGGATCAATTTGGTACTATTCTCTCTACAAACCTATTATTTTCGATGAAATAGCCATGGCCCCCAGTCCAGTCTCCCGACGGTACCGCTCTTCTGTCCAGAAAAACCCCGGGAAGGGCCATTTTGGGGTGGGGCCGGTGAAATTATCAGGGCCCCAAAACGATAAGGGGAAAATTAAACCCAATAATAGGTTGAATCAGAATAAAATCGCTGTACCTGGCGTTATTCTGAATCCGTGGTAAACGGAGGTATATGCGGGCGATTTAAACGAACAAGGGTGGCAGATGTCCAGTTGGGTGGGATAAGAATGCATGTAGTGGAGGGGTGCTCAGATAATTCTTGGTTCATTCGATTAGGTAATATGAACATGTCCCCCGGGTATTCGATTTCATCCTGAATGCTTCTGGCCCATTGACATCATGTCAGTTTTCATGATGTTTCGTGGGTTACGGTTAAATCGTTTCTCTGATTTACCAGTGCAAAAGTGTATCTGCTATCAGACACAAAAGAGGGAAGTTAATGGTGGTACGTGTCAGGCCAGGTCATTCTCATTGTACGAGTGAGATAATCACACATCCCGGCACTCCGGGCGTGGTACGCAGACCTGTCAGGATGGATAGGAATGGTGCATAATGGCAGGTCTTCTCCGGGTCCTCTATGTCGATGACGACCCAGGTCTCCTGGAGATCGGCAAGCTGTTCTTAGAGGAGTCCGGTCGTTTCAGCGTTGACATCATTTCTTCTGCACCGGCTGCACTTACTCTCCTGAATGATACGAAATTCGATGCCATCATCTCCGATTACCAGATGCCGGGAATGGACGGTATCCAGTTCCTTATCGAGGTCCGGGCAAAATTTGAGTCCATACCGTTTATCCTGTTCACCGGGAAAGGCAGGGAAGAGGTAGTCATCCAGGCAATTAATAACGGGGTGGACTTCTATCTCCAGAAAGGCGGCGAACCGGTTGCACAGTTTGCTGAACTGGTCCACAAGATCCAGATCGCAGTCGAACATCACCGGGCCACAGAAAAAATACAGGCATTGAACAGGTTATATTCAGTACTTTCAGCCACCAATAAAGCTATTTTCAACATCCAGACGAAGATGGAGTTTTTTTCTGAAATTTGTCGGATTCTCGTCGAAACCGGGGGGTTCCGCATGGCCTGGATCGGTATTGCCGATCTGGAGCAGAACCTCATCCGACCGGTTACATCTGCCGGGCATGTCGATGGATACCTTGATTCCGTCAACATCTCTACCGAAGATGTCCCCCAGGGCAGGGGGCCGACCGGCACAGCATACCGGGAAGGCAAGTACTTCTGGTCTAACGATATTACACAGGACCCCCGCATGGAACCCTGGCGCGAAAACGCACTGTTACGCGGTTACCTCGCAAATGCGGCATTCGCATTTGCCCTTGGAACAAAAAACGCCGGTGTCCTATCACTGTATGCCCCCGTCACCGGATTTTTTGATGAGCCGATCATCGATCTTCTGGATGAGTTAGCCGTTGATATCTCTTTTTTCCTCAGGACAATAGACGATCAGAATGATCGGAAACGTTTTGATGAGGAACTTTTGAGAAAAAGTGACGAACTGAGGGCCTCCTACGAGCAAATGAATGCAACGAATGAAACACTTCGCCACACGATGGATGAGCTGTCAGGAAGAGAAAAACTCTTCCGTACCCTTTTCCAGGAGATGCTGAACGGTTTTGCAGTCCACGAAATTATCTGCGATGAGAACGGCAAGCCCCGGGATTACCGCTTTATTGATGTGAACCCGGCGTTTGAGCGGATGACCGGTCTCCGCCGTGAGAGTTTGATCGGCAAAACGGTGCTTGAAGTGCTACCGGGTATAGAACCTCTCTGGATCGAGCGGTATGGGCGTGTAGCCCTAACGGGATCCCCCGATCATTTTGAGAACTATTCCGGCGACTTAGGCAGGTCCTTTGAAGTAACCGTATACCAGAATGCCCCTTACCAGTTCACGACCGTGATATCTGACATAACGGAGCGGAAACAGGCGGAAGCGGACCTTTCGGCAAGCGAGGAATCACTATCAGCCATGCTGAACGGGATCACCGAATCAGCATTCCTTATGACTCCGGAAGGTACAGTCCTTGCTGCAAATGAAACCGTTGCAAGACGCCTCGGAATGAAGCAGGCTGATGACCTGGTCGGTCAGAATGCATTAAGAATTCTTCCGAAAGAAGTGCAGATGAGCCGGCAGATAAAGATACAGGAAGTAATCCAGTCCGGGCAACCGGCACATTTTGAGGATTACCGGCTGGACCGGGTTATTTCCCAGACGATTTACCCGGTTAAAGACCCGGACGGTATTGTTCGCCGTCTTGCAATTTTCGGGGTTGACGTTACCGATCGGAAGCTGACCGAAGAAGCCTTACATGAAACCAATGCAAGGTTGAAGTTTGCATTCCGTTCTGCCAGGTCGGGGTCCTGGGAATGGGACTTCCCTACCGGGAAACTCGTATGGTCCCCGGAGTTCTTTGAACTGTTTGGTCTGCCCCCGGAAGTCCCTCCGTCTTTTGAAACATGGCTTGGAGCTCTGCATCCGGATGATCGCACATCATCCATGGAGAAGATAGATCAGTCGGTAAAAGATCACAAGGACCTCTGGAACGAGTACCGGGTCCTCCTTCCGGAAGGGGGCTTGCGCTGGATTGGGGCAGCAGGCAGCACATCCTACAATGATCAAGGTGAACCGCTGCGCATGAGTGGCATATGCATTGATATCTCCGAACGTAAGCAGGCCGAAGAAGCGCTGCGGGAGAGCGAAGCACGGTATCGTCTTCTTGCAGATAACGCAACCGACGTGATCTGGACGCTCGACCTCAAAGGTAACTTTATCTATGTCAGCCCGTCGATCTTCCAACTCCGGGGATATACCAGGGAAGAGGTGATGCACCAGTCAATGCGCGAGGTGTTATCCGAAGGATCGGTTGCTCTCGTGGAGGAAACGATACGGCAGACGTTGGAAGAGTTTAAACCCGGTATCATTCCTGCACCGACGGTGACCGAGGTCGAGCAGCCCTGCAGGGATGGTTCATCGGTATGGACTGAGGTCGTCTCACGGTTGTTCGTTGATGAGACCGGGAACCCTGCAGGATTTATCGGTATCAGCCGTAACATCACCGAACGCAGGCGGGCGGGAGAATTGTTAAGGGAAAGTGAGGGACGTTTCCGCGCAATTCTTGATGCAACACCGTTCCCCATTGCCTTCGTTGATGTTTTAGATAACAACATTAATTTCTGGAGCAGGAGTGCCCTCACCCTTTTCGGACATACGGCGCCGACAACACCTGAATGGTACCAGATAGCGTACCCCGATCCACATTATCGGCGTGATGTGATTCATCGGTGGAAACCGTACCTGGAAAAGGCGAAACATTCCGGCCTGCCGGTCAACACCGGAGAATACCGGGTTACATGCCGCGATGGTTCGGTACGCATCTGCGAGCTCTATGCCGCGTTCCTGCAAGACAACCTTGTTGTCACGTTCAATGATATCACCGGGCGCAAACAGGCGGAGGAAGCGCTTCTTAAGAAAGCCGAAGAACTCTACGCAACGAACGAGGAACTGACTGCAACAGATGAGGAACTGCGGCAGAATCTCGATGACCTTGGCAGGAGTGAGATGGCGCTGCGGAACCTCAGCGCCTACAACCGTAGCCTGCTCGAAGCAAGCCCTGACCCGCTCGTCACGATTGACCATGAGGGCAAGATCGCGGATGTGAACACCTCCACAGAAACGGTAACGGGGTACTCAAGAACTGAACTGATCGGCACCGATTTCTCTGACTATTTCACCGAACCGGAGCAGGCGAAAGAGGGGTATCAACGGGTGTTCACTGGTGGCACTGTTCGCGATTACCCGCTGAGCATCCGGCACCGTGATGGTCATATCACTCCCGTGTTGTATAATGCGACCGTGTACCTCGATGAGACCGGGAATATCAGTGGCGTCTTTGCGGCTGCCCGCGACATCACCGAGCGCAAAAGAGAGGAAGAGGCACTCAAAGAGAGTGAGGGAATAGTACAGGATATCATTGAGAAAAATCCCATGTCAATCCAGATTGTGGACCGGGAGGGGTTCACGCTCAGGGTAAACCCGGCATTCATTCGGCTTTTCGGTTCTGTTCCACCGCCGGATTTCTCGATTATTACGGATCTTGTAAAGAGTCACCCTGAACTTGAGAACCACATCTCACGGGTAAAAAACGGGGAACCGGTTAATCTGCCTGATATGAGCTTCAACCCGCACGATATCTATCCGGAACTGCCGGATGTCCCAACCAGGGTGCGGGCAATCATTTTTCCCTTGAATGACATGCATGGAAAACCACAACGTTTTGTTTTCATGCATGAAGATATCACCGAACAGAGGCTGGCTGAAGAGGCGTTAAAGCAGGCCAACGAGCGCCTGTTGCTGGCCACTGTCGCAGGCGGGGTGGGTATCTGGGACTTAGAAGTTGTCACTAATAAGCTGACCTGGGATGACCAGATGTTTCGTCTCTATGGGATCATGAAAGAAAATTTCGGCGGCGCGTATGAGACGTGGAAGGCGAGAGTTCATCCGGAAGATGTAGAGCATGGGGATGCAGAAGTTCAGATGGCATTGCGAGGCGAAAAAGAATTTAATACGGAGTTCCGGGTTGTCTGGCCCGACGGAACGGTCCATACAATCCGGGGTCTTGCCAATGTGGAGAGAGATGCATCAGGTAAGGCCGTCAGGCTAATCGGGACAAATTACGACATCACCGAGCGTAAAGAAGCAGAAAACTTAATACGCCACGCCCTTGCAGAGAAAGAAGTCCTCCTCCGGGAGGTTCACCACCGGGTGAAGAACAACCTTGCCGGGATCTTATCGTTAATCGAACTCCAGATAAGTTCCCTCTCCGATCCCGTTCAGATCGCCCCGTTTAAGGACCTGGAGACCCGGATACGGAGCATGGCGCTGGTCCATGAATCGCTCTGCTCAGCAAAAGATCTCACACGGATCAACGTCGCCAGTTACACAGAAAACCTGACCCGCCACCTGCTCCCTGCATACGGGACGGCGGGCGAAGTCCGGTGCAGGATTGAGATGGGAGCTATCACCCTGCCCATGGAAACAGCCACACCCTGCGGGCTGGTCATGAACGAGATCGTCACCAACTCGCTGAAGTATGCGTTCCCGAAATCATTCTCCTGCGAAAAGATCCGTGGGGAGCCTTGCACGATTGCACTCACACTGCACCGCGAGGGCAGCGATTATATCCTTATCGTTGCTGATAACGGCATGGGGATGCCGGAAGGGACTGATGCCACCATGTCCCACTCGCTCGGGCGGTTCCTTATCCGGTTCATTGTAGAGCACCAGCTGGGCGGGAGTATAGAGATCAGCACCGCACGAGGGACTGCGTATACGATCCGGTTCCCGGCGCCGGCAGCAAAGGAGGGAAACACCGATGAAAAAATGTAGCCTTCTCGTAGTTGAGGACGAAGCCCTTATTGCAGCAAACCTTGTCCATACCCTCTCCTCGCTTGGCTATACGGTTCACAAACCGGTTGCCACAGGAGAGGATGCGGTCCGTGCAGTAGAAGGCCAGCAACCGGATCTCGTGCTCATGGACATCCAGCTGATCGGGGAGATGGACGGCATAGAAGCCGCAGATAAGATCCGGGCAATCGCCGATATCCCCATCGTATACCTCACCGCTTACTCCGATGACCTGCGCCTCAAACAGGCACGGCTCACGGAGCCGTACGGCTATATTGTAAAACCCGCTCATAACCGCGAACTCCATGCCACGATCGAGATGGCGTTGTACAAGCATGGGCTCGACCGGAAGCTTAAGGAGAGCGAGGAGCGCAATCGGTCCATTGTAGAGGCGTTGCCCGGTTTCATCTTCCATTTTTCATCTGATGGACGCTTTATTGACTGTCCGCTTAACAAAGGGGATCTACTGCTGCTCCCAGCTGACCAGATTATTGGCAAACGGGTAGCAGAAATCCTGCCGCCAGACCTGGCACACCTGACTGAGAGAAAAATCAGGGAAACTCTCGATAGCGGGCAACTGCAAATATTTGATTATTCGCTAACCATGCAAGACCAGGAACACTTTTTTGAAGCTCGCATGATAACGAGTGGGACTAACTCTGTATTGGCTTTCGTTTACGAAATCACCGAGCGCAAACGGGCGGAAGATGCGCTTTTACAGGAGAAGAACTATTCGGACAGGTTGTTCGATGCATCGCACGACACGGTCTTTTTGTTTGAGCCATCTACGGGTAAACCTATCCGGTGGAACAAAACCTTCACCGGTGTGAGTGGCTATACGGATGACGAGATAGCGGGCATGAACGCACCCTTCGATTTCTATGATGAGGCAGATCTCAAAAAAGCCACCGATGCATTGGGAAGGAATTATGCAGGGGACGTCGCGGTCGAATTATCCCTTAGAACGAAACAGGGGGCGCATATTCCATTCGAGTACTCTGCAACCCCGATTGAAACGGCAGATGGCAGGACATTAATTCTTTCTATAGGCAGGGACCTCACCGACCGGAAGCTGGCGGAGGAAAAACTTGTAGCCGCGTTGAAAAGGGTCCAGGGGCAGCAGGCAGCACTGGCCCTGATATCGTTTTCGCCTGCCCTTCTGATGGGAGACGTGGATGGATTTTCAACCGGGCTTAACGAAGAATCGTCAGCAGTGCTTGGTGTGGAAAGGGCCAGTGTGTGGCTTTTCGACAATAACGGTGATGAACTACGGTGCATTGACCTGTACGAGGCCTCGCATAACCGGCACTCCGGGGACCTTATACTGATGCGTGATGAATATGAGAACGAGTTTGACGCCTTAAGGACGGCAAAGTACATCGATGCCCATGATCCGCTGACGGACCCACGTACGGCGGGATACGTGGAACGTTACCTCAAACCCAACCACATCACCTCAATGCTGGACGCAGTGATACGGGTCTCCGGGCAGAACCTCGGTGTCCTCTGTTTTGAGCATGTTAACCGTCCGCATACCTGGGAGAGCGATGAGATCACATTTGCCTGCCAGCTTGCCGACCAGGTTGCGATTACCCTGCTGAACCGTGACCGGAAACGGGCAGAAGAGGCGCTGCGGGAGAGCGAGGAAAAATTCCGGCTTATTTCGGAGAGTTCTCCGGACCATATTATTATTCAGGACTGCGACTTGCGCTACATCTGGGTCCTTAACCCGCAACTGGGGCTCATGCCGGGAGATATGATCGGGAAAACCGATCATGATTTCCTGTCAAAGGAGGATGCAGACCTGCTGACTCTGGTAAAAAGGCAGGTCCTAATGACCGGGAAGGCAAAACCATTTGAAACATCGCTGTCATCATCACAGGGAGTGACTGAGTATTTTGAAGGGGTGTATCTCCCGAAATATGATACTGCAGGCAGGGTTGACGGCGTGATGGGATATTTCAGAAACATCACGGGACGTAAAGAGGCTGAAGAAGCGCTGCGCGAATCCGAACGCAGATTGAAAGATATCATCAGTTTCCTGCCAGATGCAACCCTTGTCATTGACAAAAACGGGGTGGTCCTTGCGTGGAACCGCGCAATGGAGGAGATGACGGGTGTTCCTGCAGAACAGATGATCGGGAAAGCGAATTATGAATATGCTCTCCCATTCTACCACGAACGGCGTCCGATCACGGTCGATCTCGTACTTCATGATGACCCGGCGGTTGTTGCAACCTATCCTTTCATGCAAACGGAAGGCGGGTCCAGACGATCGGAGATTTTTATCCCGTACCTCAATAAGGGCAGGGGCGCATATATCTGGTTTGTCGCATCCCCGCTCTATGACGCAGACGGGAATCTTACGGGAGCAATTGAATCCATCCGGGACATCACGGAGCGCAGGCAGGCGGATGAGGCAGTCCGCCAGGCAAACAGGAAGCTCAACCTCCTCTCCTCCATCACCCGGCACGACATCAACAACCAGCTGCTTGTGCTGAATGGATTTCTGAATTTATTGCAAAAAAAAGCCATGGACCCGGCATTGGAAGACTTCTTCAACCGGATCACGAAGGCAAGCTCCCGGATCTCCGCCATGATCCAGTTTACCAAGGAATACGAACAGATCGGTGTCCACGCTCCCGCATGGCAGGACTGCCGTACACTCGTAGACACTGCGGCCAGGCAAGCCCCGCTTGGAAAGGTCATCGTGCAGAACGATCTGCCTTCCGGATCGGAAGTGTTCGCCGACCCGCTGGTTGTCAAGGTCTTCTATAACCTGATGGACAACGCAGTCCGGTACGGTGAGAAGATCACGACCATCCGGTTCTCCGCGATGGAACGTGATGACAACCTGGTTGTTATCTACGAGGATGATGGAGACGGAGTCCCGGCAGATGAGAAAGAGAAGATCTTCGAGCGGGGCTTTGGGAATAACACCGGGCTTTGTTTAGCCTTATCAAGGGAGATCCTTTCGATCACCGGGATCACGATCACAGAGACCGGTGAGCCCGGGCAAGGGGCACGGTTCGGGATGACGGTGCCGAAGGGAATGTGGCGGATGGCAGGGAATGATACATAATGGCGGGACTGCTCCGGGTACTGTATGTCGATGACGAACCAGGTCTTCTTGGTATCGGCAAGCGGTTCCTTGAGAAAGAGGGAGCATTTACCGTCGATACGCTCACTTCTGCAAAGCAGGCACTGGAGCAGTTGAACACGAAGCAGTATGATGTCATCATCTCCGATTACCAGATGCCGGAGATGGACGGTATCCAGTTCCTTGTTGAGGTGCGGGCCCGCTTTGGACAGGTACCATTCATCCTGTTCACCGGCAGGGGCCGGGACGAGGTGGTCATCCAGGCAATCAATAGCGGAGCGGACTTCTATATCCAGAAAGGCGGAGACCCGAAAGCGCAGTTTGCCGAGCTCACCCATAAGGTGAGGCAGGCGGCATCCCAAAAAAGGGCGGAAGAAGCCATTAAACGAAGCGAGGCCCAACTAATCGCCATTATCCAGGGTTCACCTATCCCGAAGTTTGTCATCGACAGAGACCACCACGTAATCCATTGGAATAAAGCGCTTGAAGGATACAGCGGGATATTGGAAAAAGAAATTGTAGGCACCAATCAACACTGGCGGGCATTTTACAAAGAAGCTCGCCCCTGCCTGGCGGACCTCCTTTTAGATGGTGCCGTTGAGAAGATCCCGGATTGGTATGTGGGAAAATATGCAACGTCAAAACTAATTGATGGTGCCTATGAAGCGACGGATTTTTTTCCCCAGATGGGCAAAGCAGGGACATGGCTCTTTTTTACCGCGTCGGCGATAACAGATGATAAGGGGGAGATCCTTGGTGCCATTGAAACGCTCGAAGATATCACAGAAACGCGCCTTAAAACAGAAGAATTAACAGCTGCCTACCAAAAAATACAGGTCGCCTTTGACCAGGCGAAACTGAGCGAGGACCGGTACCGGAACGTTGTCGAAGACCAGACGGAGCTCATCTCCCGGTTCTACCCTGACGGCACCCATGTCTTTGTCAATGAGGCATATTGCCGCTATTTCGGAAAGAGCCGGGAGGATATCATCGGGCATATTTTCATGCCTGTTATTCCAAAAGAAGACCGGCTAAAACTCAAAGAGCACTTCCTGTCCCTGTCTCCCCAAACCCCCGTTGCCATGATAGAACACCGCATTACCATGCAGGACGGTTCAGTGTGCTGGCAACGCTGGTCAGAACGTGCAATTTTTGATAATGAGGGGAAAATCCTCGAATACCAGTCGGTCGGCAGGGATATTACCGATATAAAAAATGCCGAGATTGAACTCAACCGCAGCCACGAAGATTTATCTGCGGCGTATGAACAGATCGCCGCCGTGGAGGGGGAACTGCGCAGTAATTATAATGAACTTGCAAATAACCAGGACCTTTTACGGCAGAGTGAGAACCGGTACCGGAACATTGTCGAAGACCAGACGGAATTCATCTCCCGGTTCCTCCCCGATGGTACTCACGTCTTTGTTAACGAGGCATATTGCCGGTGCTTTGGAAAGACCCCCGATGAGATCATCGGTCATATCTTTGTACCTGATATCCCAAAAAAGGACCAGCTCATTGTCCGGCAGCACTTTCAATCACTCACACCAGAAAATCCGGTTGCAACGGTTGCCCACCGCATCCTCATGCCCGACGGGTCAGTCCATTGGCATCGCTGGTCAGACCGTGCAATTTTCAATGAAGCAGGCTCGATCGTGGAGTACCAGTCTGTAGGGCGGGACATCACTGAACAGAAAGAGGTGGAAGAGGCCATTAAGAGAAATGAGGCCCAACTGACTGCTATTATCCAGAGTTCCCCCATCCCGAAGTTTGTCATCGACAAAAACCATTGCGTTATTCACTGGAACAAAGCGCTTGAAGGGTTCAGCGGGATACGGGAAAAAGATATTGTTGGCACAAAACAACACTGGAGGGCATTTTACGAAGAAGCTCGCCCCTGCATGGCAGACCTTCTGGTCGATGGTACTATCGGGAAGATATCAAGATGGTATGAAGGGCAGTACAGTACATCGAAATTTATTGAAGGTTCCTATGAAGCAACAGACTTTTTCCCGCAATGGGGAAAGAACGGGACGTGGTTGTATTTCCTTGCAGCACCGATCAGGGATACAGAAGGGAATATTATCGGTGCGGTGGAAACAATCGAGGACATCACCGGACGCAAAATGGCCGAAGAAGCGCTCCGGGAATCCGAACGCAGGGTGACGGACATCATTAGTTTCCTGCCTGATGCAACCCTTGTCATTGACAAAAATGGGACGCTCCTTGCATGGAACCATGCAATGGAGGAGATGACCGGTGTTCCTGCAGAACAGATGATCGGCAAAGCGAATTATGAATATGCTCTCCCGTTCTACCACGAACGGCGTCCGATCACGGTAGATCTCGTCCTTCACGATGACCCGGCGGTTGTTGCAAAATATCCGGTCATAAAAAGGAAAGGTAAATCCCTGTATTCTGAGATTTTTATCCCGCACCTCAATGAGGGGAGGGGTGCACACCTCTGGTTTACGGCATCCCCGCTCTATGACACAGCCGGGAATCTAACGGGTGCAATCGAATCCATCCGGGATATCACCGAACGGAAGCAGGCGGAGGAGGCACTCCGCACAAGCGAGGAACGATATCACGATGTGATCGAGGACCAGACTGAATTCATCTGCCGGTTTCTCCCGGACGGCACCCACATTTTTGTCAACGAAGCGTATTGCCGGTATTTCGATAAGAAACAGGAAGAGATCATCGGCCACCGGTTCAGACCTGTAATCCCTTCGGAAGACCGGGAAATTGTTGCCCGGCATATGGCCTCATTAACCCCGCAACACCCTGTAACAAATATCGATCATCGGATCATCATGCCCGATGGCAGCACCCGCTGGCAGCGGTGGAGTGACCATGCAATCTTTGATCAAAACGGCGGGGTTATTCAATACCAGTCGGTAGGCAGGGATATTACCGACACGAAAGAACTCGAAAAGGAGATGGAATTCCATGAGCAGGAACTCATGAAATCCTCAACTTCGCTCGCTATTGCGAACAGGAAACTTACACTTCTCTCCAGTATCTCACGGCACGATATCAACAACCAGCTGACCATACTGCAGGGATATCTCGAAATACTCGAAGACAGCCAGCTTGATCCCTCACAGAGTGAGTATTTCGGGAAGGTTTCGACCGCTGCCAAACGGATATCCGCCATGATCCAGTTCACTAAGGAATACGAGGAGATCGGTGTCCTTGTCCCCGCCTGGCAGGACTGCCGTACACTCGTGGACACCGCTGCAAAGCAAAATCAGATCGGAGTGGTCATCGTGCAGAACGATCTCCCTGCCGGTGCAGACGTGTTCGCCGACCCGCTGGTTGTCAGGGTCTTCTATAACCTGATGGACAATGCAGTCCGGTACGGTGGGAAGATCACGACCATCCGGTTCTCTGCGCTGGAATCCGGAGATGACCATATGATCGTATGCGAAGACGATGGCGACGGTATCATTGCAGCAGAGAAGGAGAAGATCTTCGAGCGGGGATTCGGAAAGAATACTGGCATGGGACTGTTCCTATCACGGGAGATCCTCTCCATCACGGGCATCACTATCGCCGAGACGGGTGAGCCCGGGCAGGGGACACGGTTCGAGATGACGGTGCCGAAGGGGATGTGGCGGACGGCCGGGAAGGGGGCTTAAATTAATGGCAGATACACTCCGTGTCCTCTACGTCGATGACGAATCAGACCTTCTTGATATTGGCAGGATCTTCCTTGAGCAGGCCGGAGAGTTTTCTGTAACAACCATTGATTCGGCGCCTGCTGCCTTAACACTCCTTAACAAGGAGAAATTCGATGCAATCGTCTCCGATTACCAGATGCCAGGGATGAGCGGCATCCAGTTCCTTATTGAGGTCCGGAATAAATTTGGGTCAATACCGTTCATCCTGTTCACCGGTAAAGGCAGGGAAGAGGTGGTTATCCAGGCGATCAACAGCGGAGCGGACTTTTACCTCCAGAAAGGCGGTGATCCCAGTGCACAGTTTGCCGAACTCTCACACAAGATCAAAAAAGCAGTGGAAGGAAGTCGGGCGGAAGAAGCATTACGTGAATCTGAGAATACGTTTGCAACCATTTTTAAGAGTAACCCTGTTTCAATGACGCTTGTTTCGGCGACTGATGGCGTTTTTGTGGATGTCAATGATGCATTTATGCGGAATACCGGGTATATCCGGGAAGAGATGGTCGGCAAAACTTCCATGGAACTGGGGATTTTTGCCGATAAAGATGAACAGGAATGGCTGGCCTCCGAACTTCAGAAAAATCGTCGCGTAGGTGGGATGGAATTGCATACCCGGACAAAATCAGGGGAAATCAGTACCAGCCAGTTTTCCTCCAGCGTTATTGTGATCGGAGGCAGGCCTTACATCCTCTCAACGGTAGAAGATATCAGCGGGCGCAAACTCGCTGAAGAAACCCTCCGCCGGGTGAACCAGAAGCTCAACGTGATCTCCAAGCTGACACGGGAAGACTTATTCAGCCAGATTGTTCTCCTGAATGACTGCCTCCTGCTCGCGAAAGAACAGGCAGCCGGCCAGGACCAGGTTATTCTAACGTTACAAAAGAGCCAGCAGGCAGCCCGTTTAATCCAGGGTACCATCGAATATTCGAACGATTACCAGGATATGGGTACGAAACCCCAAAAATGGCAGAATGTGAGGATGGTGATGTTGTTTGGCCTCTCTCAAATATCCAACGGTGAAATCCAGCCCAGTCTTGAAACCGGAGACCTCGAGATCTTTGCCGATCCCCTGCTGGAACTGGTGTGCCAGGGCCTCTTCGAGAATGCGCTCGCGCACGGCGGCCATGCCATACAGATCCGGGTCTGGCATACGTTGACTACCGACGGGGTCACCATAATTTTTGAAGATGATGGCATCGGGATCCCGCAGGAGAAGAAGGTGCAGATCTTTTTGCGCAGCGGGGATAGAGGCCATGCCTCGGTAAGGAGCCTCAATTTTGCGAGGGAAATCCTTGACATCACCGGGATCACGATCAAAGAGACCGGCGAGCAGGGGAAGGGGGCACGGTTCGAGCTGACGGTACCGAACGGGGCGTGGCGAATGGTGGGGAAGGGAGTCTGATGTTATTGATATCCTTCACCCAGGCAGGTATCGGACTGAACGTTGCATGTCAAGGTAGGATGCAATGAGGCCGGATATCCGATGGTGGCATATCATCGCACTGGTCATCATCATTGCCGGTGTGTTCCTTACAATCTGGACCGCGCAGCAACAGGATCTGCGGATGAGGACAGAACTCCTGACAAAGGCAAAAATTGCTACGGAGAGTATAGATCCTGTAAGATTAGAGACATTAAATGGTTCTCCTTCCGATATCACATCTCCGGATTACCAGTACCAAAAAGCAAAGCTGGCGCGAATCAGGGCTGCCGATCCATCCATCCAATTCGCATACCTGATGGGACAGAGACCTGGCGGGGGGGTATTCTTCTATGGCGATTCGGAGCCTGTGGACTCCCCTGATTATTCCCCGCCCGGACAGGAGTACCCCGAAGTATCAGCCCTGTTCCTGAAGGCTTTTTCCGAAAAAGCGGAGTTGACCGAGGGTCCGAGCTCTGATCGCTGGGGTACATCCGTTAGTGCAATTGTTCCAATCACTGACCCTGAAACGGGACAGCTTATCGCTGTATTTGGGATGGATGTCGAAGCCAAAAACTGGAACTCTGCCATCGTACAAGCCTCTGCATCTATCATAACAGCTACACTCCTTATCCTGGTATTAGTTGTTACATTCGGACTCATCCAGCGGCGTAACCGAAGGGAGGAACGGCGGCTTGCGGCATCCGAGGCCAAATTTTCCCGTGCATTTCACACAAATCCTGCGCTTATGGCCGTATCGTTCATCGAAGATGGCAGATTTCTCGACGTAAACTCGTCGTTTTTAAAGGCCCTGGGCTATACCCGGGAGGAGGTAATCGGGAGGACTCCGATCGACCTCGGCCTCTATTCAGACCCTGCCCAGTGGGATTTCATCCAGGGCCAGATTACAGAGAACGGGCATGTGGGTGATCTTGATCTGAAAGTAATCAGGAAATCCCACAACACGCTGGACGGATCGTTCTCCGCAACTCCGATTGACGTTGGCGGCATTTCCTGCCTGCTCACCCTCATACTCGATATCACCGAGCGCAAGCGAGCGGAGGAGGCACTATATATGTCGCTTGTGATGGACAGTATTCCAACGCGGCTCTGCTACGTTGATGCAGATCTGCGCTATGTCTATGTGAACAACGCCTATGCGGAATGGTACGGGAAGACCAGGAAAGAGTTCAGGGGAAAAAGTATCAGCGATGTAAAGGGTGAAGCGGTATTCCGACAAGACCTCCCTCATTACCAGGTGGTATTGAGCGGGAGACCCGTCTCTTTTGAGAGAATTGACCTTGGTGAAGAAGGGTTTGAACATTTTGAAATTGTCACCCTGGTCCCGCACTACGACGGGGGACTGGTCACGGGCTTTTTTGCATCTATTCTGGACATCACCGAACGCACGCGTGCAGAGGAGGCGCTGCGGCAGAGTGAAGAGAAATTCCGGGGCATCTTTGACACGATAAATGACGGGATCCATATCCACGAGACGGGACCTGATGGGATGCCCGGACAATTCATTGAAGTAAACGAAGTCGCCTGCCGGATGCTTGGTTTTTCCCGCGAGGAACTCCTGGAGCACGGGCCCCTTGATTTTGTCACCGGCTATCACAACCGGCCAGTCAATGGGATCATCGAAGAATTAGCTTCAACCGGGCACTCGTTCTTCGAGACCGAGCACCGGAGAAAGGATGGTTCAATTGTTCCGGTCGAGATCAACTCTCACGTGGTCAGTCTCCAGGGAAAACGGATGACTGTTGCGGTGGTCCGGGATATCACCGAACGCAAACGAGCGGAAAACACACTCAAGCGGGTGAACCAGAAGCTCAATTTCCTCTCCCAGCTGACAAGACAGGACTTAACCAGCCAGATCTTTGTCCTGAACAGTTACCTGGAGCTGGCGAAAAAGCAGGCGGCCGGGCAGGGTCAGATTCTTGAGAGCATACAAAAAGGTAAGCGGGCTGCAGAGTCAATTTACGCGATCACAGAAATTACAAAGAATTACCAGGACATGGGTGCAAAACCCCCAAAATGGCAGAATGTGAAGATGGCGATGTTGTTTGGACTCTCCCACATCCCCCTCGGTGAAATTCAGCACAGTATTGAAACCGAAGGTCTCGAAATCTTTGCCGATTCCCTGCTGGAAAAGGCATTCCAGCGCCTATGCGAGAGCTCGTTCACGCATGGGGTCCGTGTCACCCGTACCCGGTTATGGAAAAAGATGACTGCTGGTGAGCTCACTATCTTCTTTGAAGACGACGGGATCGGCATCCCGCCTGAGAAGAAGGAGCAGATTTTTTTGCGAAGCGAGGGTGTCACCCGTGCCTCGAGGGGGAGTCTCATCTTCGTCCGTGAGATCCTTGACATCACTGGCATCACGATTACTGAGACCGGCGAGCCGGGCAGGGGTGCACGGTTTGAGATGACGGTGCCGAAGGGGGCGTGGCGGATGGCGGTGGATGGTGATTGATGGCTGCGGATGAGCGTAGCCGCTATTGCAGGAGCTTCGCGACAAGCAATGGGTGTCATCATCTCAACAGAACGACACCGTAACACAGCGAAGTGATCTGAAGCAAGCCTGATAATCAGGCATGGCGAGTAACCATCACCGGGCGTCATCCGGTCAACCGTACATGGGAGGTCAATGCGTTTCCGTGTGCACCTCTCCCAATCACCTAGTGCCCCACCAGGTATCACGACAGGTTAACCCAACAATCGATTTATTATTATATCCTACTAATACTACTGATAATACTACTGCTATGATAAAACTTCAAATAAAGAATATTAAAGGCAATAAATACCTCTATTTCAGTGAAAGCCTCAAAGTTAACTCTAAATCACTATATATACAGCTTTACGGTGGTAGAATAGATAAAATAACCCTAAATGAGTTTTACGATAAACAGAGAGAGTACAATTTTATCAGGTTAACAAAGTTTTTAGATTATCGCGTGGGTCACTACCATGCTGAATTCATCGATAAAGAGCGAATTGCGGCACTTGAAACACTCCGGTATTATCACACCGAATTTAAAAACCTCTACCCGGATGAAAGCACCAGGTATGGTGAGTCTGTGTTCGTTCGCTATGTCCAGGGCACGACAGCAATTGAGGGTAACACCATCTCACCCCGGGAAGTACAGGAGCTTCTTGAGCATGATATCTCTCCTGGGGGGAAGAAAGTTTCCGAAGTTTATGAAATTCTTAATTTCGTGAAACTCCGGGATTTTTTGACGACATATAAGGGGGATGTATCGGAAAAATTGATCAAAAGGATGCATGCGATCCTCATGGGGGACCTGATGCGGACACCCGGGGAGTACCGGCAGATCCAGGTGGGGATCGAAAAAGTCGACTACGAACCTCCACCCGCAATACTGGTCCCGGATCTGATGAACGAGCTGATGTTGTGGTACCGGGCCAATGCAAAAAAAAGCCACCCGTTTGAACTTGCAACTCTGTTTCACACGCGCTTTGAACTGGTCCACCCATTCATCGATGGAAATGGAAGGGTCGGCAGGGCCCTCATGAATTTCATTCTTGAAAGGGGCGGGTATCCAACGATATATCTTGGATTGTCTCATCGAAAGGACTATCTCGATGCAATTAAGCCCGCCGATGATGGATACTATGGCCCCATGGTAACCATGCTCCTTGAAACCTATCTCGACCAGCACAAAGAGGTTGCCGACCAGGTCATGATAACGATGAATAGTTCCCAAAAGAAGTCAAAGGTTGATTATTTAGTAAAAGAGTTTTTACAGCTTAAAAAAGCACACGAAAAGCCAATCCATGACTAATACAAGAAATGTGATGCAAAAATATGAACCCTGTGGGACCAGACGAGGAAGCAGCTTGCGGGGACGTGAACAACATTCCCTGCCCGGCTGGAAGAGATTCGGACCATTCCCGGCACCACTATCACCGGGACGGGCGAGCCTGGGCAGGGGGCACGGTTCGGGATGGCGGTGCCGAAGGGAGCGTGGCGGTTCCAGTTCGATAAGGGACCGGAATAAGCAGTCTTTAAGCCATGCCACCACAATCATGTTCCAAACGCAAGATAGACCCTATCGACAGATAAGATTTCAGATAACTGGCCATCGAGTGCTGGAACCTCCCGGCATGATCACATCACCGTCAAGTGCCCGTTTATTACCAAAATAACCGTATACAATTCAGTGGATGATATACTCCATATCGAATACGGGATCGATAAAAAGCGAGACCCAGGCTTTTTTTAATAAAAGAACCAAATTCGGCTGGAGATTAAAGCATTGGTATTATACTTCGCAGAATCAGAAGAAACAAACAGGTAATGGTAGTGCTACCTGCCGTGTTGAATCTGCACGGTCATGAAATCGGACCACTTTTTTTCAGGCAACCTTTTGTTGTCGACGTTTGACGGAAAAGCGAGAATTTATTTTTATATTCCTCTGTATACTGCAGTATATGGCAGCGGTTACAACGGTACGGATGCGAGCGGAGACAAAGGCCCTCCTGGATGATCTGAAACTGTTTCCCAGGGAGACGTATGATTTTGTTGTGAAACGCCTGGCTGAAATGGCGTATGATAATGAACCACTCACCAAAGAAGAACTTGAAGCGATTCAGGAGAGTGAGGAGGATATCAAAGCCGGAAGGGTCTGTTCGATCGAGGATGTGATGAAAGAACCTGGCGATGAGGACCACATCAGGAACATGAGGAAGAGGCGCTGATGCTGAAGTACTCCATCTCCTTCACCCGCCGGGCAAAGAAGAACTTCATGGACCTCCCTGTTGAAGAGAGACATAAGATTGAGGGAGCCCTTTTTGCATTTGCATCCGATCCAGGTCCTCACCATGATGTGAAGAAGATGCATGGGCCTCAATCATCCCGTCCACTCTACCGGCTACGCGAGGGTGAGTACCGGGTCCTCATGTACTTGTATTATGATACGCTCATTGTTGAGGTGATCTCAGTATACAAGCGCGGGGGGCATATTGATCGATTGGTGAGCCTCATATCAACCTTGATGTTGGTTGGCATGTAAATGAAATCCCTAAAAATATATTGATTGCCTTTACCTGGACCATTCAACGTTCTGCCGATTTCATGGATATGTTTCAACAGTAAAAAATAATAACCGGCCTGTTCTCGCATCGAAACTAGACATATCAGGGGGAAAACTGTTCATCCTCACGGTATCTCAATGATCTGGCGGAATAGTTACGAAGTATCAGGATCTATCGGACACTTCCTATAGTTACTGTATACTCTATTTTAAATCTCTAATAACTTCTACTATACTATAAGTATATAATGGAGACTCACGATAGTGTGTATCATGCCTGCCCTCACAAAACTCATGATACTGGAGATCCTCAATGACTGGAATTACTGGCACAGGAATTTTGAAGAATATGTCCCGAGGGCAGGTTACCTCAATAAAATAAAACTCTTCAGGAGATCAGGGGAGATCATAGTTCTGACCGGTATCAGAAGAAGCGGGAAGTCAACGCTCCTGAAACTGGAGATGAAGGATCTTGCAAACGATCGGGAAAAAAAAGAGCTCGTGTACATAAATTTCGAGGACCCCCGGTTCTCAGGCAACCTTACAACAAACACCCTCGATATGATTTTCGAGGCGTACCGGGAGAACATCAACCCTCACGGAGAGGTGTATCTCTTCCTTGACGAGGTGCAGTATGTTGATGGCTGGGAAAAATGGGTCAGGACTGCCCATGAACTGAAGAAGGCGAAGATATATGTGACAGGTTCGTCATCAAAGCTGCTTTCAGGCGAGATCGCAACATCAATAAGCGGCAGGTACCTCCAGTTGGATGTTTATCCACTCACATTCTGCGAATTTCTGGTCTTCAATTCTATAGAATGTAGGAATATCAGCGATTATTCGGTAAACCGGGTGGCAATCAACCGCCTGTTTACAAATTACCTGAAATATGGAGGGTTTCCCCGGATCGCATCTGTGGAGGAGGACTTAAAAAAAGAGGAATTAATGTCGTATTTCAATACGATACTGTTAAAGGATATACTGGCAAGGTTCAGGCTCAGGAACTTTGACATGTTAAAAAAACTTGTCGAATACCTCCTGACAAACGATACGAAACAAAACAGCATACATCGTGTCAGCAGGGCGTTGAAGTATAGTTATGAGACCGTCGATGATTACATAAATTACTCAAAGCAGGTCTATATGTTTTTTGAACTGAGAAACTTCAACTATTCCCTCAAAAAACAGCTGGTATCAGATATAAAATACTATACCATCGATACCGGATTCGTAAATGCTGTTTCGTTCTCATTTTCTGAAAATATCGGACGGCTGTATGAAAATGTAGTCTTCAACGAACTGATACGAAGAGGAAAAAACATCTTCTTCCTGAATGAAAACAACATTGAGTGCGATTTTATCGTGAAGGAGGGCACGAATATTATCGCGGCATACCAGGTCTGTTATAACCTGAATGAACAAAATGAGCAAAGAGAGATCACCGGTCTTGTCATGGCATGCAAAAAATTTGACTTGGAAGTGGGATTTATCATAACCGAAAGCACATCCCGGACCGTCACCGAAGAGGGTGTGAGTATCCGGATCATACCGATAACCGGGTTTCTTCTCGGTGTAACAGATCAGCTTTAAATATTCGTTCAATTGTGTATATCCGCGAAGAACAGCCGGGAAAGGAAAAGATGTAAGGGATGAATATAGTGGCTATACAGAAGGGATATTGAGAGAATACCCCGTTTGATGCCCGCGCTGAAGCCAGCATACACCGGATTCATGAAGAATATCCAAGCCAGGTGTATATTGGCGATGATGCATGCATGGGGTGAAGCAATTAAAATCCTGCGGCAGATTGAACCTACAATTCTCCCCGTGAGACCAACACGACAACGATGGAATCTGGTGATGTTCAGCTGATTGTATACAAGGACGATGATGATGGTATCGTGACTGAAGAGAAAGAGAAGATCTTCGAACGGGGATTTGGGAAGAATATCGGTCTTGGTTTAGCCCTTGCCCGGGAAATCCTTTCGATTACCGGTATAACGATCATCAAAACAGGTGTGTTGGGCAAAGGTGCACGGTTCGAGATGCTGGTGCCGAAGGGGATGTGGCGGATTGGGGATCAAAAATAATTGGCCTCGTTTATCCTATCCTCAGGGTGCGCCTTAATTTGTGGATATCATTTCTGTCTTGCAAATAATATTCCGTAAACCAGAATGCAAAGGAGATGAACAGTCCCGACAGGTATCATGGGGCTTCCAGGCGATCCCCTGTAAACAGAACCAATTTATTGTGGCAGGATAAGAAGGGGGAATCAGGAAGCGAATGAGAAAGTCTATCCCGGTGTATGCTGCCTGTGCCGGTCTTTGGACAACCAGGTAATCCCGAAAATCCGGTATGAAAGCGAAAGCGGTTATTGTAATTCTGAACCGGTGTTCGTGGGACTGGGAACTGATCTGGAGTTCCGCAATCACGTATGAGATTGCCAAAATTGTCGATCACGACGAAAAAACACTACGGTAACCATCTTCCGGAGCAAAGGCAACCACAAATTTTCCCATAGACCAGGAAATTAAGGGACGTGCAGCTTTTTTCATGGGTTGGGGTGTAAACGCACTTGACGCACTGCATATTGCCTGTGCGGAGCGGGCGGGTGCAACGGTTCTTATTACAACTGATGCTGCAATGGAAAAAATTATGCGCCACCACAGCGATACAATTCCCTTACGAATTGTGAACCCTGCTGTGTGGTATGAGGAGGTAACAGAAAATGAAAGTGACGACCCTGCATGAAATACATGATGAAATGGTTAAATGCCCTGCTTAAGACACGGGGTCCCGTTGACCTGATCCGTTTCATTCAGATGTTTGATCATGGGAGGGGAGATTATACCAAGGAACGTAACCAGTGGTTAAGCAACGATCTTGATGAAATATACACTGAAATCCACAAAATGCGGGAGCTGGTGGAAACTATTCCTGGCTCCGGATAAGTGATCTTTTTTCATACGTCAACACTCACACTTCTCCCCGTTTCTGGTTTCGGGAAGAATAGTGCTCTTGGTTTAGCCATTTCCCGTGAGATCCTCGCGGTCAACGGCATCACGATCAAAGAGGCGGGCGAGCCTGGGCAGGGGGCACGGTTCGGGATGGCGGTGCCGAAGGGAGCGTGGTGGATGAATGGGGATCGTGCATGAAGGCGGCAACCCGGGTCCTTATGTCGATGACAGGATGCCTGTTGTGCCTGGTGCTATGCAGACGAATATATATCCCCTGACGAAAGGTACCTCTGTTAATCGTGTTCAGACAAAAATGCCCATTCATATGCAAGGGATCATGCAGCAAAAATTGAATTGCGGGTCAGCATCCCCGGTCCGTTTTCCTCTCCGGCTCTGTGGCATCCTCTTACTTCTTCTTGTCATTACCGGATGCGGTATCTGCCAGCCTGCTGCCGCTGACTCTTCTGGCGTTCCCATAAAAATCGGTGTTCTTGCCCACAAAGGGATCGATGAATGTACAGCATCCTGGCAACCGACCATGGATTACCT
>JAPKXR010000115.1 GCA_026394715.1 Methanomicrobiales archaeon
CTGCTGTGTTAAGTATCAGGAATTTTCCATCCATGGCAGTCTATGGATGGTCGTGCATTGGCTGGTATATTATGGGGGCCGTCATGTTCCTCATTCCCATCTCCCTTGCTGGCGCAGAACTGGCAACCGGCTGGCCGCAAGGGGGCGGTGTCTATGCATGGGTGAAACAGGCATTCGGGGAGAAGGGAGGATTTACTGCCCTCTTCTGCGAATGGTCAAATAACCTTGTCTGGTTTCCTACCGTTCTTGCATTCATCGCCTCAACACTGGCATTCGCCCTCTCACCAGCACTTGGCAGTAATTCAATTTACCTGTTCAGCGTCATGATGATTGCATTCTGGGGCACCACGGCAATTGCGTACTTCGGAGAGAACGTATCCTCAAAATTCCAGAACTACGGGGTAATTCTCGGTAGTATTATCCCCTCGGTACTTATCATCGGGCTTGGGGTCTGGTGGGCCATGTCAGGTGCGGTGATAGTCCTGCCATCGTTTTCTATCAGCCAGATAGTACCTACGCTGAATATGTCTACCCTGCCATTCTTTGCGACGGTGATCCTGTTGTTTGCCGGGATGGAAATGGCCGGGTTCCATGCACTGGAGACCCGTAACCCCAGCAAAGATTACCCGAAAGCAATGGCTATATCAGCGGTAATCATTTTCGCGTGCACCGTCCTTGCAACACTGGCCATTGCGTTTGTCATCCCTGCGAATGAGCTTAACCTTTCTGCAGGGGTTATGCAGGCGATCCAGTACTTCTTTAACGCTGCCCATATACCTGCGGCTGTAGCTCCAATGGCCGTCCTAATCACGGTTGGCGGTGTTGTTTCCCTTGCCGCCAGGTTAATCGGGCCGGCAAAAGGTCTCGGCGTAGTTGCCGAGGAGGGGAACCTGCCCCCGGTATTCAACAGGACCAACAAGTATGGGTCCCCTGTTGCCGTGCTGTTTATCCAGGCACTGATCGGGACATTTGTATCCCTGCTCTACATATTTCTGCCTTCGGTGAACCAGGCGTACTGGATCTTGTCTGCAATGACCGTGGAACTCCTCTGTATCGTGTATTTCCTGGTATTTGCATCGTTGATCAAACTCAGGTACAGCAGGCCTGATGCCCCGCGGCCGTTTAAGATCCCCGGTGGAATGCCAGGTGTCTGGCTGATCGGCGGCATGGGTGCATTTGCGGTTATTTTTGCCTTCATCGTAGGGCTGATGCCGACAGGGGCATTTACTGCGAAGGAGACGCTCTTTTATGTAATTGGACTATTACTTGGAACGTTCCTGCTTTCAGTCCCGCCGCTTATCTTCCTGAAACTCAAAAAGCCCAGCTGGATTGAGACCGGCAACAAGGAGGGTGAGTTGAAATGACGTTGTTTCGTTCTTTTAATCAAAAAGGAGGGTGTATATGAACGAAGTCGATAATTCAGCATGGGCCGTTATGCTTATTCTCATATTGATAATTCTCCTCCCTATTGGGTGGATAGTGGTTGTAGCTGCCCCTGAACCATATCACGTAGTGCTTGGCGAGCCGCTTCGCGAAGCGGCAGAAAATTCGGGGATTACGGTAGTAAGTGCTATTAATTCCACATTGCCACTTCCCGGTGCAACAGGTGGGAAAATCTATACGTTCTCTGATGAAAACGGGGACCTGATTACCATTCAGACCCAGTCATTCGATAGTGCCGGATCAAGGGATGCAGCTATCCAGATCCATAATGCGCAGTCTTTAGGAAAAGGGAAGCCGGTTCAGGACCTGGTTGTTGTCGGTAATCACCTGTTCTATATCAAACCGGGTACAAGCGGGATAATAAATAAGATCCTGCCTGAACTTCAAAAAATAAAATCCAGGTAGAGCCACGGGTCCCCCCGTGCAACATTTTTTTGGTCGAATTTACAGACACTCCGGCATAATGGCAGGACCCCCGAAAAAATAGACCTGTCATTGTGTTGACCCGGGTCCCGGTTCCGAAGTGTCCCCGCAATTACAACTACGTTCCTGCTCACCCGAACCCCCGCAACATCCATCTTCGCCACACGAGACCTCTTTTCTACCGGTTAGTGCTGAATAGATCATGGCGTAAGCACAACCGACTCCGCTCTCAACGGTAATTGCACCCGTAGGGCAGTTTCTCTGGCAGGCCCCGCATTCCATGCAGCGTTCCGGACGCTGGAGTGATGCCCGTTCCCCGTGGGCTGAAAACACGCCGTGTGGGCAGACTTCAGAACACCGTTCGCATCCTATGCACTTTTCCGGATAAAATGTGAGTGTATTTTTGGTATATGAATTAAACATCCTCATTTCACCATATCCCAAGAAGCTTAGTCAATCCGGTTACAATGGTACCTATCACTCCAATGACGGCCAATCCCGCCATGAAGGGTATAAACTGAAAATCTCCAGTTTAACCCCTGTCCTGGATGTGTAGGGAGTACACCCGGTAAAATTCAGTGCAAGATAGGCGGTGATTGCTGGCAGAGTAGTGAGTATTGCAGTTACTGTAGCAAGGGCAACCCGGGGGTGTTCCCAGGCCCATGGTAAGGAATGCATACGTGGCAAAGGGGGCTGCAATGATGATTCCTAGGAAAAGCCCCTTTGTACTGAAGTCGTCCGTAGGGAGATACGGAAGCAGTACAGGAAAAAGTACGGTCCCTGCAAGGACTGCAGCGAGAAAACCTGCTGCAGGCAGCCATCCCCCCACGAACCATAAGGTAATTGTTGCAACTACTGCATAAAGGGCTGCACTGCGAAGTTCAACCGGTATGAGGATGACCCGGTCCCGGAGGTCAAACCTCATGACCCTCATTTCAGGCGTGCAACGTTATCCCTGAGGAATTCCGTGAGGTCTGATGCCCTTACCGGGCCATATTCGACGTGGAACCCGGTCGCGTTGTGGACTTTGTGTGCTGCCACACCCGGGGCACCCAGTTGCGGGAGGACCAGGCGGTGGTGATGAACAACCGAAGACAGTCCTGTATTATGGATACGGTTTATCAGTTCATCCGTTCCGAATGTCCCTTTGCCTGCTGCACACCAGACGTTGATCCCTTTGGTATCAAGCACGAGGATATAGGCGTCCCGGCCGGCTACCGATGACCTTACTGCATCAAAGCTGAGTGTATAGTTTGCCGTCACGATAGCGGGTGAACCCGGGCCGGGGGTTCCAAGTGAGTAGTGCCCGGGACGCACACGGTGGCCGGAACGGTTCTGTCCAAGCCTTGCGAGAATGTGCCATAAGGTATCCCGGGAGGAAAGGGTACCGGATACCGGGGTGATGGGTGGAGTATTGGCTGTGTCCGGATGGACCTTTGTTTGAATATCGCCTTCCGATTCTTTTTTTGGAATATTGCAGGAACAGGTACTTCCACATGATGACCTGTTCTCCGGGTATGGGGCATTTCGGGTCCCTTCAGGGTCAGAATTCGCCGGGCAACATGGGCCCGGCCCACATCCACAGGGGCGGGTATCTTTTTCCGGTTGTACCGGGTTGTCGTCTGACACAGGCTATTCCTCCCCGGAATCCCCGATAATTTCTTTCATTACCGGTGAGAGAGCGCTCCTGACCATTGTGGTCAGCTGGTCGGCGTGTATGAGCATAACGCAACAGACCTCCCCGTCTTTCATACAACTGATTAGTGCGAGCCTGTCACCAGGTCCCATCTTTGCCGATTCCCTGACCTCTTTAGGGATAACGATCTGTCCCCGTTCATCAACGGTAAGAATTGCCTCGATCCTGCATGTATCCTTGTACTTTTCTTTGCAGTCACAGTCCACAGGGTCCTTTTTATTCATGGCATTTATCCTCTTTTATCGTAGGGGGCCTTCCAATATAAGATTATCCAAAATATTCAGAATATTCATTAAATTCAAAATATTCAAATTAAGTGGTTTATTCTCAATCAGGGACGGGTAGTAAGACCCGTTTACCTGCGATATTTTTATCAATGCTGACACCACCAATCTGATTAAGGATGTTCCTTGTAGTCCCCGAAGTGGGAGTTTCCCCTGGGAAAATTCGACATAGTTGTGTGGTACCATGAAAGTTCTCATCCTGTTTCTTGTAATGGTGATGCTAATCGCTGCTTCCGGCACGGTCAGTGGAGCACAAGGTACGTTGGTTACTATAACTCCATCCGGTGTGACCCTGCTGCCCGGTTCGACCGTGATATACGATGTGGGTATTAACACGCTCCCTGCCGGCCTGTCAGGATACCAACTGGATTTTCAGCTGACTAACCCTGCTGCGGGTCAGATCACCCAGGTCTCATTTCCTGCATGGGCAAAGCTGAATAATGCCAGCAGTCTCCCCGCCGGGCGGGTGACGATAAGTGCCGTGGACCTTGGAAAAGCAATCCAGGACGGAGCAGCCGGGGCAACACTGGTGAGGGTAACCGTGGAAGCGGTAGCAGCAGGTACTACCAATGTCAAATTACAGAATATCAGGATCGATGATGACCATGGTGGGTATCTTAACCCGGATACCACAACTGCGCAACTGGTCGTGAAACCTGGTGGAATATCAGTTACCAGCGCGGTAACTGCTGTGGGCACCACCAGTACACCTGCTGTCACCACGGTTGCCGGTATTGTGACACGTCCTCCTACGAGGGTGGTCAGCGCCCCCGTGACGACACCGACCGAAACCCCGGTGGTAATTTCAGTCACTTCCAATATCCCGCCGGATCTATCCGTTGGGGGTGCATCGGGAACGTCCACGTCACTCTTTGCGAAAATCCCGCGCTGGATTTTCTATGGCCTCGGGTTAATTGGCTTGGTTGCTGGGCTTTCGCTCCTGTTCCTGGCAGTAACAAGGAGAATATAACACCAAAACTATCGTATTTTTTAATGTTGGTTTTCTCGATATGCCAATAGGTACCTGCCCAAATTGCCATGTTGAAAAAGATCGGGACCGGAAATGCCACCGGTGATTTTTTTTATGATTCCAGCTGGGTGATGAAGCGGCCGATCCCTGGAAGGCGACACCTATGACCTGATTAATGCCCTGTTGAATCGATATTCCCGATCCCTATTCCGTTCCCCTTAAAAAGGCTCATTCATTTCAGACCTGGACGCCAATTCAGTTAAGGCCAGAGTGAAGGGGAATTCCGCCATAATCCCGCCCCTTTATTCCAAAAATAAGCCCGTTATCTGCACTGCACCACCCTTTACTAACCACCCCTCCTGTAATTGCCCTGATTTTCGTTGTTATTGCCTTTATTATCGTCAGTTTCGTTAAATAATCAATTATCTGTCATATCTCTAAATAACCTCAATATGCACTCCTTTCGCCAAGATCCGAGCCCGTAATGGACCCGGGCAAACTATAACCTCTCGTTGCCAGGGCCGGGTGTAACCGTTTCAATATTCGGGATGATACTGGATTAAAGACTTCCCTGTTAGAAAATAGGGTTCACCCTTACTGGTGCTGTTCACTTTCACGCCGCGTTACTCAACTTTATATCTGGTAAACCGCCATGTAAGCCTGAACAATGACGTTCGGAAAAGGAGCATACCTCAGGCAGATTACCACCTCACTTTCAACACAGATGCGGTCTGTTGAGGTAGGTCGTGAGATGGAGGGAAGTTCACCTCCCTCGGTATTTATCGGGAGCCATGCATATCCAAAGGTCTATGCGGGTCCGATCATTGCAGATCTCCATGGGGACACGCGGATCATGGACGCCCCGGAGTCATGGATCCCTACCGGGACCACGCAGGAGGAGATAATCAGGTACCGGTTGTCATTGGTCAGAGGGAAGCAACGGGTGGTGGCAGATGATATCGATAACCCGTTTGTCGAAAAACTCCAGGAAATAGCTCTCTCCTCGTCATCTGTTGAGAGTGAAGTTACATTTGAAACCCCGCCTGCTGGTATGATGTTTTCCGAAGATTCGTCGCCCCATGGACCAAGTGCACAGATGGAATATTTTGAAATTGAAAAGGGGCGGTGGGACCGTGACCTCGAGAGGGTATATTATGATACGGACCTGGGTGCCTCGGGGGCTGTGATCGACCTTCACCGCCAGGGTGTACCGTTCTCCAGTATACAAAAGGCGTTTTCTGCTGGGGCAATTGGTGCAGGAAGGAAAAGAAAGCTTGTTCCCACGCGCTGGTCGATCACTGCCTGTGACACCGTGCTCGGTGACCATTTACTCTGCCGTGTCAGGCGGAATTCCCCTATTGATTGTTACCGTGTTCATGAGTTTGATAGCCTGAATAATCACTACGCCGTCATGCTTATGCCAACAGCATGGCAGTATGAATGGATCGAGGCGTTTCTCCACGTGCTTGGCAAGGAGGAAATGATCTTTGCCGATCACGAAGGGCCCCGGAAAAAACAGGGGTATTCTCCGGTAGGTGGATGCTATTATTCATGCAGGATGGCGGTTCTCGATGCCCTTGCAACAGAAGGAAAACAGGCCGGTGCGATTATACTTCGTGAGGCCCGACGGGGCTATATCCCCCTTGGAGTTTTTAATGTCCGGGAAAATGTTAAACATGCCATGGCGTCGGAACCAAAGGTGTTTGATGGAATATCTGGTGCACTGCAGTATCTTGCGAGTTGTTTCACTCTCCCGCCTGCCAGGTTTTACGAGGAAAGTACTCTTCTATCCGGCCTAATAAGCGGACGCCAGTCAAACCTGTCGGCATTCGGGTTATAACTTCGCATGAAAACCAATTTTTTTGAACGTCATGCCTTATCGGGTATCTTCATCAGAAAAACGCACTGGTAACGGTCAAACGTTACTTAGTACCCCCCATAAAAATATTTGGAGTAGTGAACACTGCTTTTTTTTAAGATCCTGAACTCGGCTGAGTTAGGGGACGCATAATCAATATTTAGACCTCTTTTATTAAACTGACACAAAAACGAGGAGAAATCTATAAATAGTATAATCCCTAATATTATGATATATGGACCTCTGGGTAGCAGATTGGTTGGCAGAGCAGCGGAAGGCCGGAGTGAAATGTTTGGAGATAAAATGCATCCAGAACAAACCCTATGTCTATCACTCGACCAGCCGATACGACAAGGAGACGAAAGGTCCTAAAAAGGTCTCAAT
>JAPKXR010000300.1 GCA_026394715.1 Methanomicrobiales archaeon
ACCCAGGCATGAGTGAGGCCCGAAGATTTTCCGGAAAGGGATTCAATATTCCCAATCACGATGTTTGCATTAATTCCTTTTGTTTCGAGGATATTCCATACATCACTGGCCATATCATAACATACGAAAATATCATTTCCGATGTAGGTGTGAGTTTTTTGATATTCTTCAGCGATAATTTTGCATTCCTCGATATTTTCTTCGGTGGGCGAAATTTTATCCGGGATAGATGCCGTTGGCACTTCCATGACAATTGTCTGATTATCGGTACTATTTCCCGCCGGAGTTAGTTCTTTGACCCGCGTCTCATTAATTCCTGGTATAGGGTGAGAACTACCTGAAAAAATAATCAACAAACCCGCTGCTGCCATGATAATTATTACAACTATTACGGCACCCATCTTCATTGGGAGGTTCTTTCCTTTTCGAGGTGAGACAACCGATTTTTCAGGGGCTTTGGAAGCGGGGTTTTGTTCCAATGGGGAATATCCAGTTACAATCGAATCACTGATTTTTATTGAACCGAACAAAGTTCCGGATAACTCATTTCCGCACCCATTGCAAAAAGATGCATCTTCGTCGTTTATTCTATCACATTTTGGACATTTTACGATAATGATTCCCCCTGATATTTATTAAAACCATGCTGATTTGTTATAATAAAACGAGATTTGTACAGTTTTAGATGTGGGGATAGGGGATATAAAGAGTTTGATTCTCGTTTTAATAATGACTAAGAGAAATTTCATGGGTGATAATTTTGCCTCCATCTTTTTCAATTCCCCTTCTTCCCCTCATTACGTCTCATAAAGAACCATAGGGAAATATACCCTTCTCCCTACCCCTTCCGCTTCAACTTCTCAATAAGACTCATCACCCGCTCCTTCGCTTCATCAGTCGCAACGACATCCTTCGAAATAGCGATATTGACAATATCCCCTTCGTTTATCCCCGCCAGAAAAACCACGGGTAAATTGAATTTTATCTGGGCATCCCCACGTAAAAGAAGAACTGCCAATTCTCCTTCAATCCTATCTAACGTTGCTGTAATTTCCATCGTTATCCCTCACATGCGAATACCATAAAATGCAGGAAAATTTTATAGTCCTGCATTCATCACGAAACTAACCACATAAATTAGTCTTTTGGGCAAAGGACTTTTTCTTATACCGCTGTTGAAACCTGTACAGACTGATTGAATTTGTAAACATATCCATCAACATTGCGATTTCACAGAGAAGATGTATCTTTTCATGGCGTCCCGATATATGATAATCATATGATGAATGCTCATACAGTGCTCATAGAATTCGAAAAATATATGATTTAATCAGTTCTTTTTTAAATTGTCCAAAAAATTTGTTTTTTTTATCTATGATGAATTCTCAATAGAGAATGCAATCATTTGGATTATGAGTATTGGCTTGATTTCAATTTTCATTGTTCTGGTAAAGGTACTTTGTCCATCGGCCTTTACCAATAGATTTGACCTGAATGTTCTCTTCCATAAGTTCGTGCATGAGACGGAAAACCTTGTACCGGTCGAGATGTGTAATACCTCTGATATCCTCATTCGTGAGAGAATTTTCCGCCGTTCCTCTCCTCTTTCGTAATACACTAAGGACACTGGCTTTCGCTGATTCCCAATCTATCCGGTGGTTCCCATCCGGGTGGCCGGAAAGGTCCAACGTGCGATGAAGGGCAGGAAGAAGCATCCAATACGTGCTTCTTCCAGATCCGCCACGTGCAATAAACCGTCGATCGTGTTCCATTTCGTGAAGAAGATCAAGAGTTCCCCTTTCATTCCGTTGAATGAGAAATGCTGCGGTTCTTGTACCAATTTCCCGGTGTGCTAAAAGATACCTGATGATGAGAAGGTGATCGATGCTAAGTCCCCTTCCTAATCTTCCCTGCTCTTCGACGAATGCACGGAATGATGATGAGAACTCCCCTCCCTTTAACGTTACCTTCACGGCATCTCCCATTTCATCGATATATGGCGGTTCTTTCCCCTCGGTGAGCATTTCTTTATACATCCGGGAGATACCAAGATTACTCCGGTTCACCAGCCGCAGCTTCAATAAAGCCCCTACGAGTAATGGATTTCTTGCAACCGGACCATGATGAAGAATATTCTCAGAAGTTATCCCACCAATAAAACCACCAGGATTACTCAGTTCAATACGATCCGGGAACTGTTTGACCATGATCGGACTACCCGTCCGGAAATCCGCATGGCAGAATGCATTCATCAGGGCTTCTCTCAGAACAATTTCAGGATAACGGCGATATTCATAATGAAACATACCATGGATGACGGTGGTAAGCGGGTTATCCGCCATGATCCGATCAAATAGCCGGTCAATGGCAATGAGGGCCGCTTCATTTCCATCCATCCGGTCAGAATAGTCCGTATCATCTTTCATTCTAAGATGGGTCCAGCGATAATTCGAAACATGCTCCCGCAAGGATATTTCTTTTCCAAAGAGCATGATCCCCGCTCTGGTTA
>JAPKXR010000041.1 GCA_026394715.1 Methanomicrobiales archaeon
GTAATAGTCGATCCCCTGGGAAAAATAATCATATTCGTCCTGGGTCATCCGGGTTGTTGAATTCATGGTTCTTCTGCCTCCGAAATTAATAGTTATTCATTCACTGGTACGATGGTATCCGGACCTGTGGGAATAGTAACATGGAGCACGGTCATACGACTATTCTGGTCCTGTTCACGTAACATCCCGACGAGCAGGATAAATGTCGTGACCAGAAGCGGGTCGTCGAACATTCGAAAGTCGTCGCCCTTGTATTTCTCAAGCATCCTGACAACTTTAGTTCCGTATTCCATATCCTGGATCTTGAGCGGGCGTGTCCCTTTCTTCCACCGCTCTGTAATTATTTTCATATCGGTAACGGATACCATGAGGAGAGATTCGGCATCGTGCGTATAAGGGAGATGACCGGGTGCGGTGTGAAAGTGACCAGTTGATCAACCAATGACATTCTCTCCCCAAATGGGATAAGAAACATTGAGGATTGGGGTAGTATTACCCCTGTCTCCCCGACTTCCCCCGCTTCCGTTCGTTCGTTGAGCCCGCATTTGCCTTCTTTTTTCTCCGGTAACGTTCCCTCGATTTTGCAGCGATTTTCTGCCGATTCCGATCTCGATAGGCCTTTCGTTGTTGCTTATCCCGTTCCGGGTGACGTAAACGCCATACTTTCCACTTCGGAAGGTCAGGATGGGGAAAAAGGACCCTGCTCAGTGCTGTTTTAAGTGATACTCGTGCGACGGTCATCGTTCCCTCACCCACCGTGGCGAGGCCTTCGCCCCGACCGCCCTCCATCCGGCGAGGTGGTTCATCGTTACGGTGATCACCTGCCGAAATACCTGGAAATCCCGTTTATCTCCCCTGAATGTTCGGAACATCGGGGCCCCGGCCTCCTCCATGATATGACGCAATACTTCATTCCGGATGACAAGAGACCGACCTGCTGCATAGACCTCAGTCTTCTCTGCGACATCCTTCGACGTCAACACTTCACCACCCCCGATCGGCCCGGGCCCCCACATGCAGGACAAGGTTCAGGTACCCGGCGTTTTCGCCAGGCGTTCCCGGTCCCTCTGCATAGATTGCAGTCGGATTCAAACCACAGGTCCCGGCGGCTCATGAGGTTCCTCCTCCGGTCGCTTGTTCACGAGATGATTCCTCGCGGGCTTCACGGTCGTAGCATTGCTGGCATAAACGTGTCCCCGCCTCTCGATCATGGTACACTGCTTTATCGAAGTTGCATACCGAGCAACGGCCGATGTCTTTTGATATCCTCACCATCCGGCTGAGGGCGATAATTCCCGGGAGAGGTGGGGCCTTGGTCCGCTCCCTCCTCTTCGCTGCTTCGAAACATCTCTTGCAAATCCTGATCGCCGTCTTATCTTTTCTGGCGTTCCGTGTCGGCGTAACTTTCTCGATATACTCAGCACACCTCCTGCCACACGCGGCGCATTTCAAATGGCGATCAGAATGGTCGAGCGGTTTGAAGTCCAGGACCAAGATCTCGATCCCACTTGTCTGCAAGGGGGGTAAGTTTCCTGCTGTTTTATGCATATTTCCTGCAGTTGTAGGGGGTTGCAGGCACGTGTTTCGGGGATCATGCGGGGTTGGTTCCCGGATCTGCGATATTTCAGCATACTTTCGATCTGACTTGCCTGCAATTTCAGAATCATACAGATAGAGAGGTGTATTATTGTGTGCATCTTCATGGGGCCCCACACATTCCAATTTGCAGGCAACTGTACTATCACTCACACAT
>JAPKXR010000384.1 GCA_026394715.1 Methanomicrobiales archaeon
GTCACACAACAACTGCACATCGTAATGATTGCGTTCAGTTGTCGCAGGCATGAACACCCGGTTGATCTCACTTTTCATCGTTGAGAGCCTGCGTTCATTGTTATCAGGTACACCTATACATGATAGATGGAGTTTGAGAGGTTAATAGTTCTGACAAGAGTAGGTGTGATGTAAATTTTATACACGGATTGCCCCGGGCCCGGATGAAAAACAAGCATGTCTTCCATAGTTTTGCCTGCCGTTCTGAATGGCTACGCAAGCAGAAGAGGGTGAAGGGATGATTGAGGGAAAATCTACCCTTACTCTTGCCGAGGCGATGGTTATGGCCCGGGAGAAGTCCGAATTGGGAAAACGGCATGCACGGTACAAGCGGTACTATGACAGCCACCCTGGTGCGATGCAGAAGAAAAACAGGGACTATTACCAGGAACACCGGGACACTATCCGTGCGAGGTGCAGATTATCGAGCGAGCGGAGGGGACTGAATACGGTCACCGGGTTTGTTCATCACCACCCTATCTTTGATCAGAACCCGGGTTCATCCGCCGACAGGAAATGTACAATGCATGACTCCGGTAACACCGCATGGCAATGTGAGCATTTGTAGGCAGTCCGTGAATTTTCGGAACGGTAGAGACCTGGCATTTTGCATAGTATTTTCAAAGGCAAAAAAAGAGACAGCAGGGGCGTTCATTTTCCAGGTATTTTTCCTAACACTCATCAAAATATTTATCAGTTTGTGACATGTTGATAAATTTTGATAGGTAGTACATAAAAAACGCATGCGATTATGACCAATCGCCGGTTTCTTCCGGCAGATCCATAATCTCACGGGACGAAAATATTCTGATCTACCATACCCATCCCGATCTGCCATAGTTCACATTAAATATGTGAATACACATAAGTATGTGTTGTGATGGTTCAATGCCCAACATGACACTTTCCCTACCCGAAGATATCTATAAGATTGTAAAGACTCACAAGGAAATCCGCTGGAGCGAAATTGCCCGGCGGGCAATTGAGGATTATGCGAAAAAAGTTACGCTCCTGAATGCGATGACCGCAGAGAGTGAGCTTACTGAAGAAGAGATCATGGTGCTCGATGAGAAAATAAAATCAGGTCTCCAGAAGCATTACAGAAGCAAAGCTGCTGGTGTTACCGGTAGGAAGCCGGAATAATTGTGTTTTTTTAGAAATTATTATGACTCCCTGTACCTCAGGTTATAAATGATGAAACTTGTCATCGATACAAACAGAATAATGGCAGGTCTCCTGAAAGAATCCACATCCCGGAAAATTATCCTCGATAATCATTTCTTATTTTTCGCACCCGATTACATCGAGACAGAGATTTTCCAACATCGCGAATATCTGATAAAAAAAGCGAAGATGACGGAGTCCGATTTTGATACACTCCTGCATATTCTTCTTGAACCGATTACGCTGGTCCCCTTCGATGATTTTAAACAGGATTATTCACGAGCTATGGAGATTATGGAATCTATCGATGAGAATGATGCTCCGTTTCTTGCTGTTGGACTTGCTCTCAAACTTGATGGGATCTGGACGGAAGACCGGCATTTCCTAAGGCAGCATCTCCTAAAGGTATTCCACACGGGCGATCTTGTTCAGAACATTTGAAAAATTCCTCGAAAATCCTTGATATCCAGGAATAAACCTTACCCGATACCACGATTCCTTATTTTGTAATCTTCCTTCAGATATCTGCAATGTGGGGGTAGGCGGGTATAATGGAAGGTCTCACGATTACGCAATCGAGTAAAAGGAAACATTTATTGTCTCATTACTTCGCCACAATCATCGCCCCTTTCCTGTTCCTGCCGTCCAGCACCGCCAATGCCGACCTCAAAGGAATCGTATAATAAACCGCCCCAATCGTAATATTCAACGCCCGGTCTTAGGTCGACAACCGGGCTGATCCGGCCAGGTCCCGGGCATCGAGTAGCTTGATATCCGTTTTATGCCCGAGGGTATCCCCACCAACCTCACTCAGAAAAATCCAGGATCGCCCCTGTTCACCAATCCAACAATACCCCACAGCCCAATAGAACATCCATCTAACTATTCTTCTCCTTTTAATTAAAATTCCTGATTGCCCAAAACGGGCAGGAACTACCAAACCATGTCACCGATGTCAAGCGGTCGGTCCGTGTCATCACGACCAAGATTGCTGATGTCGCCACATTAAACACCCTCGTGCAGGGTGTGATAGATGCGAACTCGTTCCAGTGTGTGGACCACGTTGTTGCCGGTGAAACCCACCAGGGCGTTACCCGTGGGACACAGTCATTCGGCATCCGTGTGGTGTACGAAAACCCGACAACCCTGAAGAACATGGGTACCGCAACTGCAAAGGCATCAACCGTTGCCGGCTATACCGCAGCTTCGACTGCTCTTGTCGGTAACACGGCACTTGCGACCGCAATCGGCGGGGACCCTATTCAGGACACTGAAACCGAAGGGTATTCAATTTCCCTGAACTGCCACGACGCGAACGGCGAGGACTATACCGTCACATTCGCCAGGAAGACAATCACCGTTTCCTCGTACGAGGACAATGTGATTGTCGCCCGCGTGAACACCTGGGCCAACACAACGCCCGCACTTGCTTAGACCAAGTGTGAAAATGGCAGGGGTTCCGGGGCAGTCTTCGAAACCTCTCGTGAAATCCCAAAAACCCCCTGCCTTTTCGCGAGGTGGCCGGGATGGACGTTGAACTTCTTGTAATTGTTCTTGCGGTAGTGCTCCCGCTGTACCCGTCGCTGTTTGTGATCTACGAAAGGATCGGAAAATACGAGGTCATTTGTGCAGAGTTCGAGGCCCACCGCGATGAACACCAGAAATCAAAAGAGGCGTATCATGGAACCAGAATTAACTAATGTTATTGAATTGTTTTTTGCATTCGCCTTCGCTGGGTTTGCGTATATCCAGCACCGGAGGGCAACGGGCGCGATTGCAGAAACACAAGCTGCACAGCAGACGACCAATCAGGTACTGAGCTACTTCGATGCAACCGACGACACCGTTACCGTCGCACCTCCAGAGGTGCAGGGCCGGTCGTACAGGATGGCCGACAGCACGAAGCGGTGGCTCACGTTTGACCATTCACCGGTTGAACGGGAAAGCCTGCTCCGGCAGGTGGCTGAGGCCGAGGCCGAACGGCTGGACACGTACACGATTACGGTCCCGTCTGCCTGGTATGACATTGAATACGGGCTGATCAAGGGCTCGGGTGGCTCGGGGAAGGGGACGACCCTATGATCAAGCGGCTTTCCCAGCGGAGGAAGCTGGTCATCGGCGGTTGCATTTTTGCGGCCGTGGTGCTTGGGGTGGCATGTGCTGGGATTACCCCGGCCCAGGCTGCCGGGATTGAGGTAGCGATATCGGCAACCGGAGATCAAGGATTGTCGAGCTCATCTGAATGGTCGTGGATGGCTTCGGATGGGGATTTGACTAAGGTTCCTCCACTTGGAGTCGGGCAGGAAGTTTTGCAGGGGGGATATTCGGGATCAGTCCTGGTATCCGGTCCCGGGACGTACTCTGGTGAGAGGTCGTTGTCGGCGGATGATACTCTT
>JAPKXR010000021.1 GCA_026394715.1 Methanomicrobiales archaeon
AGAGGTATTTGTATGCGGTGGCGATATCCCCGGTCAACAGGTTGATCATGACCAGATCCCCGCAATAGAACGCTGACTTGCGGAAGTCATGGGTGGAGACACTCATCGTGAGTTGCTCGGAATAATTTCTCCGGAGGAGTAGCCCAAGCTCTTTCTGGAGTTCGAGCACCGGCTGGTACCGCTTTGCCGGGTCCTTCTCCAAACATTTCAGGATTACCGGCTCGATCTGCGCTGCGCCGGGATTGATATCGGCAGGGCGCCGGGGATCTTTTCCCCTCACTTATCGAGCCGGAAGGTGTAGGGTTCGGAAAAGATCAGTTCATGTGTCTTATTGACGGGATCGTAGCCGGGACCATCCTTAAGGAAATACTTCACAACCATAGTCTTTTCATGTGCATCGGTTACGACTACCCAGACAGGACGCTCCGCTCCTCCCGGGATATATCCCTCAGTGTAGTGGTCTATGTTTGCCTCAACGATCTTCATGGCAGTCCAGGCATCGTCAGATGAATACAGCCCGGTGTGATTCACAATATAATTATGTAATTTCGTTCTTCTGACGGTATCATCGTAGGATTCATTGGGATACCGCGGCACAAGTTTCGTTACATCCGGGTACCGGTGGACAGCATAATTTGTGAACGGAACCGCTTCATTAAAATAATCGGTAAAGACTGCCTGATTGGTTGTATTATCGATTTCAAAGACAGTGGCTTTTCCGGAATTATCATAGATAAGCGAATGAAAGCCAATAAGGGCAGGCATCGTTATCTGTAAAGAACTGAGCTTTTGTTTTGCTTCATCGACCGTTGCACAATGTTCAAGTACTATCCGGACTGCCTGATTATAACTGACTCCGGTCATATCACCTCCTGCAAAAGAAGCCCGGGGATTATTAATATTTTCATCATCGTCATCTGCCAGTGTCTGAATAACCAGTCCTTTTTCATTGAGTCCGTCCTGAGCACCACTGATAAGATCGATTGCCCCGAAGACGAGCGTGGCGTACCCCGCATCCGGGTATATTTCCAATACAAAGCCCCGCCGTGCAGCGTTGGCACTAAAGGTCTCAAGGGAATTTTTCGATGTATTCACGGGGTCATCTGTTGTGGGGGAATATCCCCAATCCGCGTTTCTCCCGGATATTGCATGACTTGACTTTGTGAGATTTGGCGGGAAATAGATCGCGGAACATCTGGGGGCAAGACTGGGAAAGAGCGGGGCGGACGCATCAACGGAGGTGTTTGCAGGATCAATTGCATAGGCTTTCTTAATACCAATTGTTTTGTCAGCGAGGCTGGGATCTACGGATCTGATGTAGGTCTCCTTTTCTTTTCCAACCGTGGAGTTAATGAAGGGGACGAGAACAGCTCCATACGTATCTTTTCCTATCTTTCCGAGTTCATACCCAATTTCTTCAGATGTTCCGCCCCTGATGATAATGTGATCAATCTCTATCTGGGATCCTTTAAGCAGGATTTTACAGGTGACATTCGGGGCAGATGCGACACGGGACGATTGCAGTGAAACTATCAGGATGAAACTGAACAAAACAATGAGGAAAACTACTATTATGGCAGTTCTGAAAGCCATACAATGCATTACGATTTAATCATATTTTGGCTTACGCATTTTATTTTGGGTATATTCCTTATGCATCCACAATTTCACGTGTCCTTGACAACTAGTTCAAATGTTATATATAGTTATATAACAAAAATCGTTCTATGATATCAGAGACCAAAGCGGTTCACTCCCCCCAGCTCGATACCGTACTGATGGTCGAGGCATTCATCCGGGAACATAGCGGGGAATACAAAAAAAGGGCATTGTGGGAGAACCTGCCTAAAAAGATGATGT
>JAPKXR010000216.1 GCA_026394715.1 Methanomicrobiales archaeon
CGATTCAGAGTGTTCTCTCTCAAAGGGCTGGATAAATGCGAGGGTGAATTTGCTTTAGCTGCGTTCTGTCACAATATTACTAAAATAAAATGTAGCAACCTACTTGGAAAGTTATTAACCTCTTTTCGCGTATGTTCCCAAAGTAGTGTTAATGACGGCCTATTCCATCATTTTTGCGACCCGTTAAAAAATGGGACCTCTTTTTCATTCAAATTTTTTCCTGTTGGTTTCACCAGATTTTCTCTGATTTCATCTGTTTGAAATGATTGTGGGGGGGCTCAGATAGTAGGGAGTATTCCCGTTTGACTATGCAACGACCTCTAATATCCGCTCATTACGGTTGAGACATTATTGATATCGAGGTAACGGCCGTCAGCCCGGGTGTATTGCGGCCAGGTAACATCCACCTCACCGTTTGGGTCCCCTGTTTTTGCAAACCTGGTCCAGAAGTCCACCAGGTTATCAGCGACTACCGTGTTAGCTTTCATGTCTTTCGCCAGTCCGAATAACAGGAAGGTTTCACTCCCATGTAACGCCCCGTTTTCCCCGGGTAAGACATAGGAGTACCGGTACAGGTACGTATTCCGTTCCAGGTCACCCATCGATCCCGCAGCAAACTTCGCCGCATCGGCAAAGTCGTAACGGGTCATGATCTGGGCAAGGCGGACCTGGACCTCGTCTGTCGAATTAGCAGGATACTTTGAGAAAACTACATCTGCTTCTGTCCCGAAATAGTTCCGGAGAAATGCTCTATACTCCGGAACCGTCATGTTGGCACCCGCTGAAAGTGAGGTCCCGTCATTGGCGTTTGACCCAATTACGAAGGGGACAGGGTTCTCTTTGTGAAGAGTGAACAGGGCGTTTACCGAGTCCGGGAGTAACCATCCGTCAATCGTCGGCTCGAATTTGAGCGTATGTGTACGGTCCCATGACGTCGCAGGCCAGGGTGATGCATTGACGATATCCATGGCACTTACCTTTCGCATCTGCCGGATTGCATCCGGTCCGGAATATCCGAGGCTTTGTGCGAAGTCCTGCCCAATTTGCTCGGCATCTGCTTTTGAATGGACGTTGTCAATGGTGGGCCCGTGCGCCCAGAAGGGTCCGCTTTCGACGAGTGCCTGGCTATAAAGCCCCTTGCTCTGCGGACTGACGAGGTGGATAAGGACACTCTCACCTCCTGCGGACTGGCCGAAAATGGTTACTCTTGACGGTTCGCCCCCGAACGCCCCTATATTACGCTGGACCCATTGGAGGGCCGCCTGCTGGTCAAGGATCCCGTAGTTGCCCGAGACGTTATTTACTGATTCGGTATCGAGTTGTGGATGAGCCATATACCCGAGGGCACCAAGCCGGTAATTGGTCGTTACGATTATAACTCCTTTTTGAGCAAGGGTTGTCCCGTTGTAGAGTGCAATGGTGTCTAACGGAGCTACCTGAGCGAAGGCACCGCCATAGAAGAAAACCATAACCGGAAGTTTTTCGTCTGCACTCTTCGCAGGTGTCCATACATTGAGATACAGACAGTCTTCGCTCATGGATGCAGGTATAGGTGATCCAGATGGCGGCTGGGGTGGTTCCGCTGAAAACGCCTTCGCTTCCTTAACACCGTCCCAGGGTGTAACGGGTGCAGGGGGTCTCCACCGCAGATCTCCGGTAGGGGGTGCGGCGAAAGGGATTCCAAGGTAAACACGGAGTCCGTTCTCCTGTAATCCGGAAATGTAACCTGCGTCGGTCTTCACAACAGTCGGATCGGAGCCGGGTGTCGAAGAATCTGATGAATCCGAGGAATATGAAACTGTTGTCGGTGGTTTCGTAGTACCTGTAATGGTGGGGGTTTTGATTGTCGCCGTAGTGTTGGTCGGGGTAATGTCGGCTGCAGTAGTGGGAATTACAACCACCGGTACAGTTACTGGCGGCTGAACTGCATCTGTCTTAACAGGAGTGGGTGTTGCGGTTGTTTGGTCCGGAGTCCGGACTGTGGTCTGCGGCTGAGTGCATCCCGCCACAAGAAACGCTGAAATTACAATCGCTATGAGAATAAATGTTATCCGGTTTCGCACTGAATCACCATCAATAGTGAGCCTCTTCGGTGTTATTGCGTAAAGAGTTATTCCTACATTTTCTCTATGGGTTCCAGCAGCGGGAATCCGGTTTTTTAATTTTTTTAAGGTACCCCGGGGATTAATACAGGGATTCGTGACAGGAATGTCTGTCAGGGTCTTATCCCGGGCATAAACATGGTCGGATATGTTTTGCAACAGTTCCTCGTGAGGGCGTGAAAAAGAGGTGGTGTTAATAACCGGTCATTACCGTCGAGGTTGTATTGATATCGAGGTACCGGTCACCTGCCCGGGTGTATTGCGGCCAGGTAACATTCATCCCGCCGTTCGGGTTACCCGTCTTGGCGAAACGGGTCCAGAGATCTATCATATTGGCAGCCACTGCCGGGTCAGCCTTCACTTCGTTTGCCAATCCAAACAACAGGAAGCACTCACTGCCATGGAATGCCCCGAGGTGCTGCAAGGGTCCCGGAAGGACGTAGGAGTACCGGTACAGGTATGTTTTGGGCTCCAGGTCCGACATCGATCCCGCCACAAACTTCGCAGCGTCATTGAAGTCGTAATCCGTCATGATCTGGTCGAGCTGGAACTGGACCTCCTCCGTTGTAGTGGCGGGATATTTTTTGAGGACCTGCTCCGCTTCAGGTCCGAACCGACTCTGGATATAGGTCCTGTATTCGGGCACGGTCATGTTTGCATCGGCAGCAAGAGTGATCCCGTCATTGGCGTTGTGTCCTATCATCAGGGGGATAGCATACTCACGGTGAAGACCGAACAGGGTGTCAGGGGAGTCAGGGATTTCCCACCCGTCAATCGTCGGCTCGAAATGAGGGGTGGACACAATCTGGAACGAGGATGCGGGCCATGGGGTGGCATTGGCTATCGTTTGGTAACTCAGTTTCCGCATCTTTGCAATTGTCCCAGGACCTGAATACCCAAGGCTCTCTGCAAAATTTACTCCAAGATTTTCTGCATCGGCCTTTGAATTGAGGGCATCAATTTCCGCTCCCTTTGTCCAGAAGGTAGCGCTTTCGACGATTGCCTGGCTGTAGAGCCCCTTGCTCTGCGGGCTGATTTGATGGATAAGGATGCTCTCCGCTCCTGCCGATTGACCGAATATGGTCACGCGGGACGGGTCTCCGCCGAAAGCCCCGATATTACGCTGGACCCATTGCAGGGTCGCAAGCTGGTCCAAAAGCCCATAATTGCCCGAGACGTTATTAGCGGACTCGTTATCGAGTTCCGGGTGGGCGAGGAAACCGAGAGCACCAACACGGTAATTGGTCGTCACGACCGTGACCCCTTTCTGTGCAAGGGCTGTCCCATTATAGGTTGATATCTGGCCGGCGATTTTTCCGAATGCCCCCCCGTAGAAGAAGACCATGACCGGGAGCTTTTCGTTGGCGCTGTTAGCGGGGGTCCATACATTGAGGTACAGGCAGTCCTCGCTCGTTTCTAATCCGGGACTCGCATTCGGCGGCTGTGGGCAGGCCTTACAAAATGTCTTTGTTTCCTTAACGCCGTCCCAGGGTTGTGCAGGTGCGGGCGGTCTCCACCTCAGCTCTCCGGTCGGAGGTGCTGCGAATGGGATTCCGAGATAAACGCGGAGTCCATTCTCCGATATTCCGGAAACAAACCCGGTATCAGTCCTTACAACATTTGGATCGGGAGCAGGTGCCGGGGAATCGGACGAGTCTGATGAATAAGCAACTGTTGTGGGAAGTTTCGTGGTGGCAATCGTGGTGGGGGGCTTTTGCGTTACGGCAGTGTTAGCTGCCGTGGTAGGAGATGCGACTACTGGTACAGTTACGGATGGCTGAGTAACCGTTGTTTGTAATGTGGCGGGTAGTGTTTGGACAGATGTGGGTACTGCAGTCGTTGGCTGTGGTATCTGCACCGTGGTCTGCGGCTGAGTACATCCGGCAATGAGGAGAACCGAAATTACCGTTACTATGAAAATGAAAACTATCGGGTTTCGCACAGAATCACCATTTATAAGTGAGCCTCTTTAGGTGTTCAAGTGTAAAAAGTTATTCATTCGGGTTCTCCCTGGTTCCGCCGCCGCGGTGCCGTATGCATCCCTTCGCTGAATAGCGACCTGCAATTGACCGCAAACGGACCACTTCATGTGCTAAAAAAAAATCACTGGTGATTACCCCGGGTATCCGACAAGGCGGAGGTGGACAAGGGGTCGGCCCTTGCCACTTTTTGCAAACAAACCGATTTTTCCCTTTCTTTATGTGTCGGGTTGGGTCGCCGGCGTATCTTCCTCACCGGACTGGTAATCGGGATGTGTCTCCTGGTGTGCAAGTATTGCAAGGATGAGGATAATGATGCCAACAATAAAAGCGAACAAGAACGCCAGGTCAAAGCCCGCCGTGAGTACTTCTATCCTGATTTTTGCAGGGGGTTCTATTGTTATCCGGTTGTAGGTGGCAATGGCGTTAATCCCACTGATAAATATGATGTTAAAAATGGCTATCCCGATTGTCATGGGCGCAAACCGCTCAAGGCTGGTAAGGCTTGAGACCATCCCCTGGTATTTCTTTGAAACCGAGTTCATGATCATGTTTGATGCCGGTGTCAGCATCAGGCCTAACCCGAAGCCGATCAGGAGCAGGCACAGAACGACAAACCCGGTGGTTGTATCCGGCCGGATACGGGTCATCAGGAAATACCCGGCAACAATTGAAATCCCGGCAACGATGCTGAGCAACCTGCCACCGGCCCGGTTATAGAGTATACCTGCCAGGATTCCCCCTACCATCATGGCGACCGAGAGTGCCGTTAGTATCAGTCCGGAAACCGAGGGGGTATACCCCTGCACATACTGGAGATAGAAGGGGAGCAGGTAACTGATTCCGGCAAAGCTGAAGAACAGCAGGACCAGCGTTGTGTTGGTCAGGAGGAAATTCTTCCGTTTAAACAGGCGCAGCTCGAGGAGCGGGTCAGTGGCTTTGAGTTCACACCAGACAAAGCCGCCGAGCAGGAGGAGGGCAAGGAGCAGGGAACCAAGGATCACCGGGTCTGTCCATCCAAGGGTCTGCCCTTCTGAAAGCGCGAAGAGCAGGGAGGCAAGGCCGGTAAATATCAGGACGGCACCAGCCCGGTCGAACCCACCAGTCCGTTCCTGTGCTTTCATCGCCGGGATCACCTTTGCACCAAGGAGAACCGCACAAATGCCGACCGGGACATTGATGAAAAATATCCAGTTCCACGAGAGGAACTGCGTGAGTATTCCACCGATGGTCGGCCCGATTGCGGTCCCAAGTGCGGCAAACGTAAGCACGATACCCATGGCTTTTCCCTTCTGCTTCATCGGGATGTACGCGGTGACCATCGCGGGTCCGATTGCGGTGATCATCGCCCCCCCAACCGCCTGGAATGCACGTGAACCGATAAGGACCGGGAAGGAATGGATGAAATCAGGGAGGAACCCGCTGGCAAATGATCCAATGGTGAAGATTAAGAAACCTGACAGGAATACTTTTTTAAACCCAATCGTGTCAGAAATTTTGCCAAAGATCAGGACGCACCCGGCCATTACCAGCAGGTAAATCGTCGATACCCAGCTCACCGTGCTGGTGGAGACGTTGAATGCGTCAGATATCGTAGGGAGTGCGATATTGACAATTGTTCCATCCAGTGCCGACATAAATGTGGCGAGTGATATTGAAATGATAAGGAGCGTGAAACTTTTCTGGTAAGTTCCTGCCTGGTCCGGTTCCATACCTCCCCATTTGGCCTGCCGGGCATAAGAGGGTTGCCATATTTTTTCTGACCGGTGATTATTGTGTGTTCAGGAAAAATATGGGTATGCTGATTTTTCTGATTGCCACAGGTATCAACTGCGGGCGAAATTTTCGCACCGGTACCAGGCAGCACCGGTTACATGGGCGGAATTGAAAACAACATCGGACGGAACGAAGCGGAACGGGAAGATGCAGGGTCAAAAAATAAAAGAAATGTTATCCGGTGATGCGTTTCGCCATGGCCTTCCCGGCTTCAAACGCAGTGTCAAGTTCGGATTCGTCCGGCACGTACAGGACTTCCTGTGAACCGACAACCGTGAACCCCGCGGTCTTCAGTTCTTCGGCTACCATTTTCACGGCACCGCCCTTACCGCCCATAGACCCGAAGGTGAGGGCAAACCGCTCGCCGGTCCGGTTGAAATGAAGGCCCCGCAGATAGTACAGGATGTCCCCGATGCTCGGGTATGGCATGTCGTTGATTGTCGGGACGCCGACCATGATCGCCTTCGAATCGAGAATGTGCTTGACGATCTCGGACCGCTCATCGTTATGGAGGTTGAACATCTTCACATCGCAGCCCCCCGCGATAACACCTTCGGCGAGACCGTGGGCAAGCTGCTGCGTTGAACCGTGCATGGTATCGTAGATGATTGTCACCTTGTTTTTCCTCGACGAGCCGGATGCCCAGCCCACGTAGGCACCGATTACGTTCATCGGATCGGTCCAGATCTGGCCATGTGCCGGTGCGATCATTTTCACCTTCAGAAGAAGGCCAAGGCCGGTCAGCTCTTCTGCCTTCTTTAAAAACAGGGGTGTTAACGGCACGATCAGGTTCGCGTAGAACTTCTGCGTGGCATCCATCAGGACGTGTTCGGGGATATCAGTATCGAGCCTCTTTGCAGAGCAGAGGTGCTGGCTGAACGCATCGTTTGGGAAGAGGATGCCCTTCTCCGCGTACAGGGTGAACATGGAGTCTGGCCAGTGCAGGAGCGGTGCCTGGACAAACGCGAGCGTCTTCCCGCCAAGGTCAAGCGTTTCCCCGGTCTTTACATGCTTAAATATTGCCCCTTTAAGCGCCGGGAAATGCCGCAGGAGTCCTTTCTCGGCGATCTCGGTACAATAGATCGGTGCCGCCGGGAACTTTTTATGGATCTCGACAATCGCACCCGAGTGGTCCTTTTCTACGTGGTTCTGGACGATGATATCGATCTGTACTTTCCTGCCTTCCTTCGTAAATGCGTCGGCAATGCGCCCCCACATCTGGGCTGAGTGGCCTGGGTAGACATTGTCGATAAGTGCGGTCTTCTCACCAAAGACGAGGTAGCAGTTGTATGACGTTCCATCGAGCGTATAGCCATGGTAGGCCCGGAGGTCCCAGTCCAGTGACCCGACCCAGTAGACGCCATCAGCGATCTTGTAGGATTCTGCGTTCATGATTATCACTTAGTTCGTAATTATACGAATGTTCTATTGTATGCGAACAAGATTCATAAACATTGCGAAACATTATGAATACATGAAAAAAGGGCACGGGATGGTACCGGGAGTGGGGCCGGGGGAGGTCCGTCTCTTCTCCACGAATGATTCCGTGGCGGCCGTGGACAGCCCGATTAAAGTTCAGATCCTTGAACTGGTGTCAATTGGTCCCCTCCCGTTTGACCTGATCGTAGAACGTACACAGAAAGCCAAGTCTACGATATCAGTGCATATCCGGGACCTGGTAGGTTCCGGGCTTGTCACCTCGGACCCCGATCCCCACGACAGCCGCAAGCGGATCATCAGGCTGTCGTCCGATGCCATCGGCCGGTTGACCAACACCGACCGGGATGCAGGGGTTGTCCATGCCCACGACCATCACGGTGCCGGAGAAGAGACGCCCTTTTGCGATGACGACATCGTCTCCTTCTTCCGGTACTGCGTGCAGGTTTTCCGGACTCAGGCGATGGTCCTTGGGATTAATATTGACCCGGTGCTCGAGCGGACCGGCAGGCAGGTCGGCGGGGTCCTGGCCCCGCGGGTAGCAGGCGCCACCGTGGAGGACGTGGTACGAAAGATGGACGCGTTCTGGCAGGCCCATGGTCTTGGGGCGATAACACTTGCTGGCACCGGGCCGATCACGCTGGAGGTCAAGGGTTGTTTTGAATGCGAGGACCTCCCGTTAACCGGACACGGCACCTGCGTATTTGATATCGGCGTCCTCACCACGGTCTTCTCGAACCACCTGGACAGTCCGGTCACGGTGGTGGAGGAACGCTGTTATTCTTCGGGGGATGGCCGGTGTATCTTTGTGGTCACGCCACAGCAGGTCATCAAATCTGTGTGAATACCAAATAATTGGTCTCGTAAGAACAGAGATAAAAAGTTCATGTGAATCCCTGGAATTAAAATTTTTTCACCTTGGGAAAAAATCGTGTAATTGATCGTCTATTCATCGATAGACTGAGAATTATTGGTGTAAACGTATTCCGGGGCATAGCCTGGTGAAATGCCCTCACCGGAATATCGTGGATGGACGAGCCCTCTGTTCATTCGCAATGAATGAAAATTGTCTCAAAAAAGCGGGGATTGTCTAATCTGCGGGATGCTCCAGCCTGATCTGGTGGGATGATTATCAGGCTCTTACATTAAAAACCCCCGCATAATCTGCAGAATAAATACACCAGATTTAAGTATACGTTCATATAATCCCTCTGATATCACATGAGGTGATACAGAACCATGGCAAATTACAAAATTAAAAGCTTAAACGTTATGAGTGTCGCAAAGATAGGGGCAATATTAGGCTTGATTTTTGGTCTGATTGAAGGGATTATCATGGCGCTCGTTGTCGGGAGCATGGGGGTCATTGCCAAGAACCTGATCCCGATGGCAGGTCTCGGTGCTGGTCTGATACTCGTGTTCGCAATAATCTTTGGATTGATCGGCGGATTCATCGGCGGTGCGATTTGGGCATTCATCTACAATGTTGCTGCCGGGTTCGTCGGCCCGATCGAGATGGACCTCGAAGTGTAACTGCAATCCACTCTTTAACTTTTTTTACAGGAACGGTCAGCCAGGTGACCAGGGGTCACCCTGCATACTGGAAAAGCCGGGCCCAGCCCAATCGATCCCCTACTAATCTGAAATGAGTGGACTACTTCAACACGGTGCCGCCATGTCATGTCCACGGCATGGGAGGAATTTTTAAAAAATGCCGGGGTATTTTCGCGTGAATAAGAAAATATCGTATCAATAATACGTAAATTTCCTGATAAGAACGTATCATGAATTAGTCTGGTATCTCATCTGACCGCCGAACCTAACATACAATGAGATAGAGTGGCCACTCTCACCTTACTCTTTTCCGTGAATGTCCCGTTATTGGGTGGCCAGGATATGAGCCAAGAGTACCAAAAAATCCATCCTTATTTTTTTAATCTTTTGGGTTTAGGATTTTTTGTAGTAATTGATGGCCGCTGCTGAACATTAAAACGTGCACGGGAAAAAAAGGGACGCACCAAATCAATGAAGTTTTTTTCAGCACCACAAAAAGTCTCTTATTTCTCCGGTTGGTATCAACCTTTTCATGACAACCCACTATATGCCAAAATATTCGGGGCGATCTTTCAAAAAGAACCTCTCTTACATCAACAGATCTGACATTCTCCGTTCCTGTTCGGTTAAACCGCCCGCATTCGCCCCATGATGGTGAAAGCTCCGGCTATTTCCGATCGGCTCAGGAACGCGGGAACACCACCCTGCAACTAGTGTGTTCCCGAATACCCGGCAGAGATTGCGGACCTGCAAAGGACGCATCCCCGCATTAAATGGGGGACCTGAAAAATACCGGAAAAAATGAGTTGTCCGGATGTCAATCATCCGGTTCAAAGTCCCTGGATCTTTTTTACAAGTTCTTCCGCCTTGTCCTTCCCGATCAACAACCCGGCAGAAATTCCAACCCATTTAACAAGCTCATCGAGGTGCTGCTTCTCCAGCTTGTCGAACTGGAGACCATTAAGATGTGACTGGGTCTGCCGCTCGAGAAATTTCCCTGATGCCGGTCCAAGGTAGACGGTAGTTTCCTTTAATACGTGTTCTGATAGCTGGCTCATACCAACCCTCACGGCTTGTTATCGTCATCTGACATCATGATCTTCAGGCTGGCGACCATTCTCGAGAACGAATTGGCAAGTTCACCGATTTCATCGTTCCTCTGAACATTTACCATGGCACTCATATCACCCATGCTGATCTTTTCAGCGGTATCATTCAGTTTCCGAATATCCCTGATCATTGTCCGTGAGAAATAGAAGATTATCAGCCCGGCAATGAGCGCCGAAAGGCCCATGATCAGGTAGATTGTATAACCGATAAAATCCTGTTTTGCCATGACCTTGTCTGCCGTCATATCGACCCCGAGGACTGCCACGGTTTCACCCGCTGAGTTGCGGACTGGCGCATATCCGGACATGAAGGTCCCCCACTTATCTGTATAGAAGTCTTTTGACGCTACCGGGTTTTTCATCGCCTCAGCAATAGTACTGTTTTCCCCGGTTGTGTAACTCTCCCCGATACGTGCAGCATTAGAGTCGGTTCCGTAGATATCATCTACTACAAAGATAATGCCGTTTCCGGAGTCTTTCATAATGTAGGCATTTGTAATTTCGTTGCTATTCGCACGCATTGCTGCCAGGTGATCCCTTATCCCGATAAACCGGGTGGTATTTTCCTCGCCGGGTTGCAATAGAATGACATTATCGCCATTGATCTGTGTTGCCATAATGCCGGCAACCTGTATAAGTTCATCCTGGGTAGATTCCTTTAATGCAGCTTTTGTTGCCCCGTACGTGTAAAAAAACGTGAGGCCTGATATCAGCAGAATAAGGATAATAAACGATGCTGTTAATTTTGTCTGTAGGCTGTGACGTGCCGAAACCAATTGAATCAACCTTCCTTGTCCCGGAGTAGGATACTCGCTGCCCCGGTTTATACGAGATACGATCACTGTGATCTGCCCTGATAAAAACTGATCGAAAATGGATTTGTCAACGCCAGGTTCATCTATTACGCCTCATATTTCCTGCAGGTACAGCACATGATGCAACCATGCCCTGCCCTCACCCCCCGAACCCCAAGGTTTGCAATTGCTCTTACAATCGATACGATTGTATGGATTTTTCGGGTCGCAAGTATTCCTCATTTCTACGGGGATCATTGCAAACTTTTCGGCTGGGGCGACATTCATTAACCGGGTGGTGGTAAAAATGTCTTACACGTGCGGGATAAAAAATGAAAGGTAACGTGAACTCCGGACGGGATTGAAAGGATAAATAGCCGTCCTTCTTCTACGTGTGGATGAGTAGGTCATCTGCAATATGCCGGTTGTTTTTCTGGCGGGAATTACAGGGCGGGGATATTGTCAGCATCCCATTGCAAAGGATACCATTTGGCAACCGGAGAAACCCGGGGGGCGGGTATCGAATCTTATTGAAAATTCAGGAGGGTGACAAAAGTAAGGGGTTTAGCCATTGTTTTTTCCGGTGGCCCTTTTGTAACGAAAAAGAGTGTGAGAACTGGAATAGAATAAGGGGGGGGCAGAAGAATGTTGCCGGGCTGGAAAAAATAGTTGTGAATTTATATCCCATAAACGAAGATCAGGTCCTGTTGGACAGATGCATTACTGAGTACCGAACCGCTCGTACTGTCAACTTTAAACACTGACTGGGTAACATTATAGACCCCCTGGAACAGGTAGGTATGGACCAGGTTAGCTCCCGTTGCATTGATACCATCCCCGAAATCGTATACCACGTACGTCGGATTTCCGGTAGACAGATCGGTGAATGCAACATTTAAGGGTGCAGTCCCCGTTACCGGCGATGCGGAGAATTTTGCGACCGGTGGTATGATGGGGGCGCTGTTCACCGTAATGATGTTAGGTTTTGTTGCGGTGCTGCCCATCATGGAATATGTGGTGGTGTTGTATTTCATAATGGACAGGGTGATCGTGTAGACGCCCGGAAACCGGTAGGTGTGGACCGGGTTTGGACCCGTCGTATACATTCCATCCCCGAAATCATAACTCAGGTATGTAGGATTTCCGATAGATGTATCGGTACATTTCACCGTCAGGGGAGCAATCCCGCTAACGGGTGATACGGTGAAATCTGCGAAGAATGCCGGGGCGGTCCCTGCCGTGCTGTTCATCCAGGTCTGGTTGACCAGGCCGGTCGTACTGACCGTGCGGGTTGAAAGAACTTGCTCGGTTCCAGGGGGTAGCAACGTCGCATTGTAGCCCTGGACCCCTTTGGGCACGTTTTCCCTGAACACCCCGTCGAGGTAGACCATCACGTGATCGAAATTAGACGATACAGGATCGGTCCAGGTCCACTTGATAGAGTCCGGTTGGTACGAGACGTTATTCAGACCCATAATACTTGCAGGGGGTGTCTCCGGGGTAGAGCCGATCGCGTAGACTTTGCCATCCTTAGACCCTACAAACACGGTACCGTTCGATACCGCAGGGCTGGAAAACACCTGGCCACCCGTTGTGTAGATCCATTCCAAAACTCCGGTGTCAGCATTGAGAGCATAGACCTTATGGTCAAAGCTTCCGACGTAGACGACCCCGTTTGCAACGGCAGGGCTGGAAAAGATAGAGCTCCCTGTCGTGTAACTCCATTTGAATGCACCGGTTGCCGCGTCGAGTGCGTAGAGCTTATTGTCCTGGCCTCCGATATAGACCGTGCCGTTCGAGACTGCAGGGCTCGATGTTACCAGGGACCCCGTGCTGTAACGCCAGATCTCGGCTCCCGTTGTCTCGTTCAGTGCGTAGACCTTGTTATCCCATGAACCGATATACACAACACCATTCGCAACGGCTGGGCTGGAGTCCATAAAATTCCCGGTCGGGAAACTCCATCGCTCGCTTCCATCCGTTGCATTGAGTGCATAAACACTCACTTCGCCACCGCCGATATAGACGGTGCCGTTTGAGACTGCCGGACTGGACTGCGCATATACTCCGGGTGAATTCCAAATCTCCACACCCGTCGTTGCATTGAGTGCATAGACATGATCATTATAACACCCGAAATAGACGACACCGTCTGCGATTGCCGGGCTTGATCTTATCCCGGCATTCGTGCTGAAGTTCCAGATCTTCGCTCCGGTCGCTCCATCAAGTGCGTAGAGATTACCACTGTAAACCTGTTCTACCAAACTGCCAAACTCAGAACCGACATAAACAACACCGCCGGTAACTGCCGGGCTTGAACGTACTTCTCCATCGGTAGTAAAGTTCCAGAGTTTCGTACCTGTCACCGCATCAAGTGCGTAGACCGATTTACCCACACTTCCGAAATAAACAATACCTCCGGCGATTGCAGGACTCGAATCTACGGGAGCACCGGTTGCATAGATCCACCGCTGGCCGCCCTCCGGCCTCTTACCCCCGTCGTCGTATATCCCGGTGTTGTGGAGATCAGACCGGAACTTCCATCCCTTCTCGTCCGGTGCCGTCCTCGCCGAGCTGTTCACCCACGTCTGGTTGACCAGGCCGGTCTTACTGACCGTGCGTGTTGAAATAACGTACCAGGTATCAGGGCAGAGCGAAGATGCCGTATAGGCCTGTTGTCCTTTGAGCACGTTTTCCTTGAACTCCCCGTCCAGGTAGACCATAACGTGGTCGAAATCAGCTGATCCGGGATCGGTCCAGGCCCATTTGATATAGTCCTGATTGTACGAGACGTTGTGGAGCCCGATGATACTGGCAGGTGGGTGATCCGGGGAGGAGCGGCGCCATACCTGGCATCCCGTGAAGGGGTTTGCCGTGCCGATAATGAACCCGTCGGGTGTCGTCAGCATCGTCCGGAACCCGTAGTTGTTCGGGTCTCCAAACCCGTTCAGTTCCAACGGGACCCAATGCACCCCGTCCCGGGTTGTCCAGAGGTCCGCACCCCCAAATTCTCTTCCCAGGAGTTCGATGATGGGGATGATGTACGTACCGTTACCGTTCACCGGGCCTATCTGCTTTAACTCCCCGAGCCCCGGCATCAGTGCCCCGGTCCCTTCCGGCAGGTTGGCAGGATCAATAAGTTCCTGGGAGGTGACCGCTGCAAGAAGCATATCGCTTCCACCCGGGATATCGCCGATGAACCGGGCAAAGCTGAATATGTCGAATGTGCCCAGGTAGAGTTCACCGTCATACTCCCCGATTGACCATGCATAAAGGTTGAAGGGGTTTGCATACCCGGACGGCCAGCCACTCAGGGGAGGGCCACGGGGTACCGTGGGGATTTTCGGGTGATAATTGCCGACGATAAGGTCCCACGAATCCTCGTCATTCAGCCGTATGAGGTCAAACCCCTTCAACCCCTCGGTACCGGTCGCGAAGGGAAGGTTCATCGACCCGACGTAGAGGTCCCCCTTGTAATCCTGCATTGAGGCTGCAAGGACATTCCATGCGTCCCCAGCCCCGCCCTCGACTACCCGGGTCCAGTCGCCCGGACCGGAAGGAGATGCGGTAGTGCTTCTCCATATCTCGAAACCATTCGTTTCGGATGGCCCGGTTGGATTCCCGGTCCCGGCATACAGGTAACCATTGAAGCTCCTGAGGGAGGCGACCTGGAAGTCGGCCACCTTCTCCCAGGTATCGGTATACAGGGAGGGAGAGCCGGATGCGTAGATCCCATCGGCTGTACCCACGTAGATCTTCCCGTTATGGGATATCATCGCCCGGGTATCCCGCGAGGGGATGCTACTGGTGTTCACAGGCATCCATGTGATCCCGTCTGTAGATTTGACGATGAGAATCCTTCCAAATCCGAATCCAACACCCGCATAAAGGGCATCGTTCCCCGCGGTATCAGTAAACGTGGTCATGATACGATAGCCGACCCCTTCGGGATACGTATACCCGTTCAACGGGTTGACAAACGTGGAGGCCTGGTGCACCCGGGACCATGTGCCCTCATGGTACCGCCAGATCTCCGGCCGCATATCATTTGACCACGTGATTACATCTTCACGCGATGGAGGTGTCTGGTTTGGGGGGATTAACGGCGGTGGAGGTGCCCCTCCGGGATGTGTGATGACTGAGATCGTCATGTTTTCCGGGAATACACCCTGCTTCTTCATCGCAAGCGAAACCAGGTAGGGGACGTTACGCCCCGTGCCTACATACAGGTCTCCCTTGAACTCGGAAACGGACCATGCATAATTGTTCTGCGGGTCCCCGAAACCGCCATCGCTTATCTTGATAAACTCCGTGCCGGACGCCATTGTTTCAGCGGATACAGCGGTGCCAGCCAGGAAAAATAAGCAGAAAAATAGTGCAAGGTACCAAATTCCGGTTGTTTTTTTCCAGTTACGGTTACAGTTCTTCATGTGAGCCTTTCCCTCCCGGTACAGGGCAGCTCCTCTGTGCGGATATTCTGGTTTTGGTCCCTATGATTTCCCGATCTTTTAGCAATGGAGTTACGTAGATTCACGCGTGGACTGGTATCACGAGCACCCGCTCTCCTTCACGAGGAACTGTAGTCCACCCACACTTCCTGCGAATTCCCGGTGAAATGATCCATTCACATCACCATTTGTGTGCAGCCATTCCTGGTCTCGTATGACCAACTCCTACCTGGTATTGTCTCTTATCCGCACTGTTTCGTGGTTGCCACCCTGACCGAAAACAGATAAATGGTACTTTTTTAATAATAATATATATAGTTTTGTGTGATTGAAGGACCATAATCACGTATTTCCGTCATTGGGGTGAGGGGTGACCCTATTTTTTTGGAGAGGGCGGTTTTATTTAATTCTTAACAATAATAACTCTTGTTTGTAGCGTATCCTTTTCCCCCTGGTCCTGCAAACATTATCGTTTTCATCTTGGAATGGCCCTTTTTCTATCTTTTCACATCCGGGGGGCAGAAGGGTATCGACATGTCAGAAAAGATGGTTGTTTAATCAGTACCCTTTGACATCGATAAGACCCAGTTGAACAGATGCATTACTCAGCATCGAACCGCTGTTGCTGTCAGATTTAAAAATGGACAGGGTAACATTGTAAACTCCCGGGAACCGGTACATATGTGCAGGGTTCTTACCGGTTGCATTGATCCCATCCCCAAAATCATAATTTAAGAATGTCGGGTCTCCCGTTGACTGATCGGTGAAGGTGACTTTCAGGGGTGCCGTTCCCGTTACCGGCGATGCCGTGAATTTCGCGACCAGTGGTACGAGGGGAACACTGTTCACGGTAATGGCACTTGGTTTTGTTGCTACGCTGCCCATGATAGAATTGGTCGTGGTGTTATACTTCATGATGGACAGGGTAATCGAGTAGATGCCGGGGAACCGGTATGTATGTGCAGGGTTTGGCCCCGTCACATTCGTTCCGTCACCGAAATTGTAGACGAGATATGTCGGATTTCCGATGGATTTATCGGTGCATTTCACCGTCAGGGGTGCCGTCCCGTTCACAGGTGTGACGGTGAAGTCCGCCATGAATGTCGGCTTTGGGGTGTAGGTATGCAGCGGGAGGTAATCGATGTTCTGTGCGTTCAATACATATGATTCATTACAGAACCCGTCACCCCGGTCGGCATGGGTCTCTGAAAACCCGGTACCGTCAGGTGATGCCCAGTAGTTGCCGCCAAGGTAGGGTCCGCCGACAATATTCGTTCCGGCAGTTTTCGTTACATTCCAGTAATTGACCTCGCTTGCGGGGGTTTCCCCGATCATACCCACGTACGCCTTTACTTCGTCGAAAGCAGGTGAATTTTTCATTTCATCATCGAATGGGCTTCCTTTTGGTTCCTCAACGATTACCTGGTTGAAATTATTGAAATAATTGTCCACGAAGGTATTGTTTCCGGTCACATAACTCCCGAACGGGCGGGGGTTGATCATGATGCCGACAGAGTTATTCCGGACCTGGTTCTGGCTGAACCTGGCATCTCTTGCATACTGGAGCAGGATACCGGTTCCGGTTGAATCACCAATGACATTGTTCGTGGCAGCCAGGCCGGTTGTTCCACGAACGATTAATCCCTGGGTGTTACCCAGGATTTCATTTCCATCAAGGGTAAGTCCGTAGTTTTCAGCAACGAAGGGATTTAGGCTCACCATAATGCCCCTGGAATTATCCCTGATATTGTTATTGCTGATCTTGAGGTCACGGTTGATACCACTAATCAGTACCC
>JAPKXR010000224.1 GCA_026394715.1 Methanomicrobiales archaeon
TTATCAATGGCAATGGAATAGACTTGGTCCAGTCCACTATTGGCATTCTTGCTATTATAAGTAGTCCATACCTTGCCATCGTACTTACTAACACCATGTTTTGTACCAAACCATATAATGCCGCTTTTTTCAATGGTGATAGAAAGAACATTGTTATCAATAAGGCTGACATTATCAGTTACAGTAACGTCTCTATTACGGGCACAAGCTGGAACTATTATGATCAGTATAGATGTGATACAAAAGAAAATAGATAGTATATATTTCAATTACCACAACCTTTATGTGTTTTTTTAGAGTCTTATCAAAACGGAATTTCAGGCGTTGAGTTGGGCCTCCGTTCGTTTTTCAAGGAAAAAAATTCCTGCCTGGAATTCAGGTATGTTGGTACTGATATTTGTCTGTCAGATACCACCCGAAAAAAATATTTTATCTCATCTGGGGGCTGGTTATCCTACAGATCCTCTTGTACTTACCAGGCTGAACAAAAAAAAATTCCAGCTCCATAAATGCATCGGCCTACTGATACGAACTATCCTGCCACAGAATTGCTTTCCTGCACCCACTATCCGGGAACATGGGTTCGATATTGAGAAATTTCTTAACCTGCTTGAGGCTCAGTTTTTGCCCCGATTATCTTGTCCACTGCCGAACAGGAAATTATCATAGACCTGCTTCTCACGGAGGTTTATGATGCTCTCCGGGTCGAGGCGGTTGAAGGCGCCGAGACAAGGGTTGGGTGTCAGGCGATGCGGATTATCTTCATCGATGATTTTTTTGGACCTGGAGAGGGTATAAGCTGGCGGGGACGCGGGGTGAAAGTGATCGGGTGGATTGGGACTGGGATGAATTAACAGAGCTGAGTATTTTCATTGAATTTTTCCTTCTGTATTAACTACCGGATATTATTTATTCCTTAAGTTAATGGAGATCCCTATTGTAATGTCCGCCCGATCATGCGTATCAATACACCGGGATCCTTTCCCCTCGGCGACCTGTATGAGATAAGGGGAAAATTTGACTTCGGTATTGACAGGGAATTATTGCACACGGTATATCCCGAAGACCATTTCGGCCTATGCCCTGTCCTGTAATCGATATTTCCTCCCCAGGGCATCTGCTGCCGTAAGTGCCTCAAACGTCATCTCCGGTGTCACTCCAAACGGCTCACCAGCCATAAAATTCGCCGGACTGCATGCAGCAACTGCAACGTTCATAAGCTCATCGCGGGTAAGATCTCTCGTACTTATTTCAGCAAATGAAACCGGCAATCCCACATTGATGCAGAACTGTAGTAACTCGGCGATTTCTGGTTCAATCCTTTTTTCCAGTACCAATTGAACAATAGTACCGAATGCCACTAATTCACCGTGGTACATATGGTGGCAAGGGGGCAATGTGGTAAAAGCATTATAAATTGAATGGGCACAGGCCAACCCGTTGCTTTCAAAACCTACACCGGAAAGATAAATATTTGCCTCAATGATATTCTCCACTTCTCTGGAACATATCCCTTTTTCTGCAGATTGCCTGGCTTTCAGGCCATCCCGGATCAGGATTTCATAACACAATTTTGCCAGTGCCAAAGAAGTGTTTGTCGATTTTCCGCCGGCAAAATTATCATGATCTGATGCAACATTTGCCCTGGCTTCAAAAAAAGTTGATAACGCATCCCCCATACCGGCAACAAGAAATCTGACCGGTGCCCGGGTGATTACGTCCGTATCAACCAGAACAACTTCGGGATTTCCAGGAAGGAGAATATTTCCGTCGAATACATGATCTTCAGTATAGGTAACGGCGATTGCGCTCGTAGGGGCGTCGGTTGACGCAATCGTTGGAACAGAAACGACCGGGGCGCATTCATAATATGCAACACCTTTTGCGGTATCAAGTGCCTTACCCCCACCCACTCCCACCACCACGGTACATCTGTGAGTTCTGTATATGGCCCTTATCCTGTCAATTTCATTCTTTGTGCATTCTCCGCAGAATTTTTCAAAAAGCAAAATTGAGCCGTAACCTTTGAAACTCTCTTCAATGACAGGTTTCAGGTTTTTATACGCAAACCCCCCCATGACGAACAGAAAAGATCCACCCAGGTAGGAGATACGCTCTTTTATTCTTGAAAGCTCGTTGTGCCCCTGGATATATTTTGAAGGTGATGCCAATACTTTGGACATAGAGGGTAGATCCTTTTTTATAGATTATTGCAGCCTCAAAGAGATAAACAGCTAAGTACGAAAGAATAGATGAGCATGGATTGGCTACACCTGTATACCGCTCTTTTTGTCGGTGCGGCCCCGTGCCCTGTCCTATCGACCTGTTTTCTGAAACTCCGGATTTCACAGGATTAAAAATCGGATTATTAAGTTGTTCTGTGTCTTGTTGGAAATCAGAAAGTATTTCGGTTTTTGGATCCAGGTGAGGATACGATCATTTTGTCCATTACAGGATTTCGGGTAACCAATATAACATGTCGGTGATACGGCTAGCTGATTCCGTGACATGCGGCAGAGAAGACAGGGGTGGAATGCTATCGCGGACTCCGCGGGGCTTTCCTCCGGTCGCGCCCCGCACCCACCCTCACCCCCGACAGCCTGCCCCGGTCCGGTAATCAAGGTGCGGCTGACGGCAGATTGGCATGCGGAAATAGTATATGGGACAACAGAAGATAGATCTCATGTGAGAACAATCAGGATTCTTGACATCGGGGACATGCAAAACGGGTTTCTTCAACAGGATGGTAGCCTTTCCATCCGGGGTTCCCACTCTATCATCCCGCCTGCGAATGCGTTCCTGCAGTCTGCACGGGACGGGTTCTTTGACCATACCTTTGTTGTAATGGACACGCATTTTGCCGATGAATATGCCCGGTCGGAAGAGAGCAGGCAATTCCCGATCCATTGCGAATACGGGACCCGGGACTGGGAGCTGGCAGTCGATGTCACGGGTCTCCCTAATATCCGGTACCTTATGAAGAACCGGTTCAGCATGTGGGAGAAAAACGAGACTTCCGGAATCCGAATTGGAGATCCACGGCGGAGGACGGCGTATGAGAATCTTTTCTGTTTCGTTTCCGACCCCAGTCATCCGCAGGAGAGCACGGACCGGGACGAGTACATCAGCGCGATCAGCCCCGGGCTGGACACCTCAGCGCTCGACATCACCCTTATGGGCGTTGCAGCGGACTATTGCAACCGGTACGCCATGGAAGGCTGGCTGGCCCGCGGCGCCCGGGTGACGATCCTCGGGGACCTGACCCGGGGGATCAACAAGGAGTGGCCGGAGGTGCTGGCCGAGGAACAGTACCGGTCTCACGGGCTCTGCAGGGTCCGGGTGATCAGTAGCCAAGAATTCCTGCAGGAACGCCTCAACAGCCAGTGATCCACCACCCGGGCCCGTTGCAGCAGGCGGAAAAAGCTGTTGAGTACAGTGTTCAACCTGCCTTTCAAAGACGCTTTTCCCTCTCCTTGAGAATGTGCCGGACCTCCTTTATACGATCAGGCAATCTTTTCATGGCGTTGTCCCAGAGGAGTGTGTCCGTTATCCCAACATAAACATGCGTGAAAACATCCTTAAATCCTGAGATTTTTTTCCCGTCTGTTTTCGGGTAACCTTCTTTGAGATCGTCCATGAAATTCTTAATACCCCCTCAATAACCTGGCAATTCCGGATTGTCTCATCCCTCCACCTGAGATCCGTGACAACGTCATCATAGGTGATCCCCCATTGTCTCTTTTTTGAGTATTACCTATCGCCTCAAGGATATACCCGGGGTATTGGCGGGCTGCCCTACGCATACAGGACCTCGCTGAGGATAAAGGGGGACACCCTCATTTTTATCGCACCGTTCATGAGGTGAACGATCTTATACCCGAAACGGTCTTCGAGATCAGACTTGCAGTCCATGTAATTGTCGAAAGTCTCCTCTCCCCAACGGAATGGGACGAGAACGGCCACGTCGCTGCCTGACCGCTCCGCTCCGCGGATCAATGAGCCGAAGATACCGGTCTTTGCCACGCCGAACCGTTTATTCAGTTCCGGTTCGTGTTTCCGGAAGGAGTGCGAAGGGCATTCATGATTCGATGTGTGAAGTTAACCGGGATGAATAGCAATGCATTGAGCTCCATGAGCTGATGATCCGCCGGAATCATCTGCTTGCAAGGATTACTGAAATATTTACCTGACGATTCTTAGCATTGTCCTGAAAATTCATCCAACTCCATCGAGGCCATATCATCAGGTATCAAGACCTCATCATTACTGCAAGGAAAGGATGGCTAAGAACACTCACTTCATCCACAACCCCGGCCTGGAGAAGCACACTGTTGGGGGTCCCCCCCACTGTCAACCCTGACGGTGTTAACCCCGTAATCCTGGTTCAGCGCTTCACGTGCGAGACGCATATCGATATGGTTATCGCTGGCAGCGATGGTTCCGATCGATCTTTACCGGAGATAATCCTTTATTGCTGGGGGGTTGAGGTCGAAGACAGGGCCAAAATGTCCCGTATGCAGGGCTATTTCCGGATGGCGTCCCAGCAGCGTACCCTGCCCCGGCAATAACCAGCAGGGGACGAGAATCGGGCGATCCATCCGGAGGTCTGACCATCTTCTTATGCTCCGGTGACCGGTAGCCATCGCAGGATTGTCCCGGGCTGCTGCAAGCACCGTCTCACTACCAAACAGAATTGCATCGGGGTTCCTTTGTGCAGCAAGCGGGTAATAAAGTTCAAGGTCTGCCGGAAATCCGGTAAAACGAGCATCGAGACCTGTGGTGGTGTGGAGTATGACTTTTAGTATCATCTGAAAACTTTCTGGATATAGTCCCGGGCCCCCCATAGGTGATCGAGCAGTGCGTCATGATGCCAAGACAGATCCGGATGATCCGGATATTATCGATGAAAAGAAGTCGCGGATCTGTTGTCTTCTCTGCGGATCCCACGAAAATCATGAACAGAAACAGTTCAGAGGTCCAATCTATTTATTCCTAATCCGGTAGGGTGGGGTTCAAGGGGTCCGGCTCTCTATAATTACTTATGATCGAACGGGACAACAAATTTCTATGATACCTCATGTTATCGCATTTCGCCATGTTCCGAACGAACCACTAGGGTTTTTCGAAATATACATGGACGAAAAGAAAATCCCGTTCGAATATCTCAACCTCTACGAAACCAATGAAATTCCATTAATACCAAACACCAGCCATCTCATTTTTCTTGGTGGGCCCATGAGCGTCAATGACGAAAATGAATTCCCGTGGCTTATCCATGAAAAAGAACTCATCCGAAAGTCCGTAAAAACAGGTCAGAAAGTTCTGGGTATTTGTCTTGGTGCCCAGCTCATCGCATCTGCATACGGTGCGAAGGTTTTCCCGTTTGTGAATGAAACCGGATGGAAGATACTAACAAGGGAGAACGATGCACAGGGAATATTTTCTGAATTTCCCGCTCGGTTCCCTGCCTTCCAGCTTCATGGGGAGACATTTGAAATCCCGGATGGAGGCAGGTTACTTGCCCGTGGAGACGTGGTCCGGAACCAGGCATTTTCATGTAAGAATGCGCTGGGGTTGCAATTTCACCTTGAACTGACCAGTGAGATCATCCGGGACTGGTCGAAGGATCTACCGGGAGACGAACAGTCAAAGATCGCGAGTGAAACCCCGCGTTTCCTCCTGGAGAGTAACCGGCTCTGTCAAATGATGGCTGAAGATTTTATCCGGTAATCTTCATGTTATGCCATGAAAACGGACATGGTGCCAGTGGGCCGCTAGCATGCATGATAACAATGCCGGGGTCATTTTCATATTAAATCGTGAATCCAAAAACTTTAAGGGCGTGAAAAAATGATGAGTGGTCCAATTTTCGTAACTTTGGTGCGTGGCCTTTTGGCCTCATGCGTTTTTTTATTGAAGAACCGGACGAAAAAAGTCCTGGCGTTGCGAACCGGAGTACGACCAGAGCCCCCGTGCCTGTACCAACGGGGAGGATCTGGTTGTATTTTTCCATAGATCCGTCGGATGACCGGCAGAAATTAGTCTTTTGGGGTGGTAATTTTCCGATACCTGTGGATCCCGGCATGGGGGGATTCTCCATTCCTTAAATACCTCGGACAATCCAATTGAAAATCAGCTGGAACATGTGAGTCGTCACCCCAACATCAATCCTGCGTGAATGGACAATTGATGATGCCGAATCCCTTGTACAACATGCTGACAACCCCCATATTGCAGGGATGATGATGAATGCGTTTCCCTGTTCCTAAACGATGGATGACGCAAAAACGCTTCAATCATCCTTGCAAAAAGCCCTGGGCCAAATCTCTTTCTTGCGATAGAAATAGACGATGGGCAGTTTATGGGATTGGCATTCACCTGCTGGACGATGTCCGGCGCAGATTGGAAGAAATTGGTTACTGGCTTTATGAGTCCTATTGGGGGAATGGAATCGTAACCAATGCCGTATCCTCGCTTATACCGGTGGCCTTTGAACGGTTTGATATCGTCCGGCTCCAGGCCTGGGATTTTTTCTAACAATCCCGGTTCGATGCGGTTACTGGAGAAATGCGGTTTTATCCGGGAAGTAGTTCATAAACACGTCATCTGGAAAAACGGAAACCTGCTTCATGAAGTGATGTACGTGTATTTTGGAAGAACATAGGAGATCCGATTCTTTAACCTGGATCCAATAAACCGCAGACTAAAAAAATCCGTTACTCCAGCTCTCCACTGATCGTTATCGTATAATCTTTCACCGGGATAGTTTTCCCCGATTTCTCCAGAGCCTGGTCAACAACATATCGTACCCCGCTGCAGCACGGTACCTCCATGTGGACAACGCTGATCGATTTGATCGTATGAATTGCCAGGATATCTGCGAGTTTCGAAATATACCCATCGATATCTGAATCCAGTTTCGGGCAGAATATAATCAGAATTTTTCCCTGCAGGATCTCCTGGTGAAACCCTGCATAGGCGAACGGGACGCAGTCAGCAGAGACCAGCAGGTCGGAATTTTCAAAATACGGGGCTGCCGGGTTTAAGAGTTTAAGCTGGACAGGCCACTGGCGCAGCTCCGAACTGGTTGTTCCGGATGGCTGCGGAGGGCCAGTACGGGTTCCCCGTGCGATACTCCGGGCTGCAGTGCCCGGACAGCCTGCAAAGTCAGGTTTAGCGTGATCAGGAGGATTCAGGAAACCCGCCGCCGTTTTATGGTCCGGGATCGCAAGACGGTGTTCCTTCAGGTAATCGATCGCCTGGCGATACAGGTCCGTCTGCCCATGGCCTACAAGGTGTTCAATGTGGGCCCGGATCACCGGATCGCCTTGCCTGACAATGGTCTCCATCACGGCTTTTTCGTCGTATGTTCCCGCTTCCCGTTCGATTACCGAGATTGCTCCCTCCGGGCAGGTGCCGATGCAGGCACCGAGGCCGTCGCAGAAAAGGTCGCTTACGAGCCGTGCTTTCCCGTCGATGATCTGGAGTGCCCCTTCCGGGCAGTCAGGGATACACTGCCCGCATCCTGTGCACTTGTTATCATCGATATTGATTATCTTCCGTTTCATACCACTTGCTCCTTTCCGGTATATACAGGGTTAAGGGACATAGGTGTTTTGGTCATGACAAATTTTCTGCTGCTTCTTTGCCGGGATGTTTTTTGGTGTATGGAGGGAGTCAAACGAGCAAAAAAACGGGTGCCGTTAGTTCCCCGGGTGCCTGCTATCCAAAAACTCCATACGGAAATTCCTTTTATTCCAGTTGATTTGGAATATACCTGACCCAATTTAATTTCAGATATCCTTAATTGTCTCTCGTGAGTACCAGTTGAATAGTTGGATAACTATGCCTGATGAAAACCTGGGAGATGTGCTCCGAAACCTGGAAAACGTTAAGGGATCTACGGTTATTTCATTGAAAAATGATGGAAATACGTACTATAAGCAGGGATTTTTTGAAGAGGCCCTGGATTGCTACAACCGGGCACTCCTGGTTGATCCGGATAACCATGATGTGCTGAATAATAAAGGACTGGCCCTCGTAAAACTTGGAAGGATCGATGATGCAAAAAAATGCCAGGAAAGGATAGTGGAAGTAAAAAATAAGGGCCCGTCCCGGTCTGAAGATGAGGGGGCCTCCACAATTACTGCAACCACGCCCCAAAAATCTTCAGCAGAGGGTGGGAAAAATCCCGTGATTACAATACCACAGGGAATTATGGGAATGTTGACAAAGCCTGCGGATACGTTCCGGAAACTGAAGGATAAAACAGGGGTCCGGCCCCTTTTGTATTTTGCAGTGCTTGTAGGAATAAATCTGGTACTGCTTCTTATCCTCGCCATATTTATCAACGAATACAGAAAAATGTCGTATCACTTCGGTTATCAACCCCCGTTGGCAATCCTTATCACGGGAACGATCCTGGGCCCGTTGTTGTTGGCTGTTATCGGTGCATTCGTCGTGATCCTCCTGTTGCATGCCGGGGTCTGCCTCTTCGGGGGGCGGAAAGGAATACAGGCGACTGCAACGGTGTTCATGCTGGGAATTACGCCGCTCTTACTTATTGCATGGATTTTACCTTCTGTTGGCGGCCTGGCCGGACCCGTTGCAATTATTGCCCTCTTGTGGTCAGGAGTCCTCTTCGTAATCGGGATCCGGGAATTGCATGCAATTACCTCGAAGAGAGCCGTAGGAGCAGTCATTGTCCCCACATTTTTGATCGCACTGTTTATCCTTACAATTTTTATAATTTCATATTCTGCGTATGACCCGATGGCACGTGAGGTGCATATAACCGCAAACCCGTGGGGCGACGATATTCTTATCACCAACAATGGTGGTCGTGATAGTGCGAGCCTGAACAGGCTGACCGTAATAGTTGCGGGTATGAAGGACCAGAGCCTGGGAACCGCAGTCGGATCAACAGTCCTGGTAAAAAATCCCCCCTGTGTCGAAGGAAGGCCTCATGTGATCGTAACCGGGTTGTTCACGGATGGTGCACAGCAGGTATTCTATGATACTTACTTTGTATGTGGAAAAAATCCATCAACCCCGGTAACCACCAGCACCCTGGTACCCATAACTACCTCCAGGCAGATTACCACAACCCGGGCTGCATCTGCTGCCATACCCGGTGGTCTCCTTGTAAGGTATGATTTTGAAGGAAACTTTACTGCGGATGGTACAGTCACCGATGTATCCGGTAATGGTAACGATGGAACGAACAACGGTAAAATTGAAAAAACCTCTGGCATTGTAGGCAAAAGTGCTATTCTTTTAGACGGTAATGGGTACATTCTGGCCCCGAAAAATCCTGTAGCCGGCCGAAAAAATGTCACTGTTTCTTTCTGGTTTAAAACAGACAACCCTGATAACAATTACAAGATGGCCAGTGCAGCCTCCTGGAACGGGGGTCCCGGTTCAGGCTGGACGATGGCGACCCATATCCCCGAATTCTGGGCAGAGGATACAGAGGGGGTCCTTATCCAGGCACAGCCGAACAACCCGAATAATTTTATTCCCCATCAATGGAACTTTGAGGTGGTAACCTATGATGGGAAATATATCAGGGAATATACAAACGGGAATCTTATCAATACCTGGAAATCCCGTGGAGTGCCGATAGGCGCAGGAGTGCCGATGGCTGTTGGTGGCTGGCCACAATTTTCAGCGTATAACCTTGTTGGAGCCTTGGATGATTTCCGTATCTATGATTATCCCCTCGATGCCCGGGAAATTTCAGATTTGTACAACCTGCGGAATTTCTGATCTGATATGATTTCTGAAAAGATTATTCACCCCCCATAGTTACCATTCCCAATGTGGCAAACAGGTTTTTTTTCTGAATAGTGAATCTTTTCCATCTGATCCCGGTTGAGACTGGGAATGGTATCAGATCCACTGAAATTTTTTTAGGAAATTTACAGACAAACTCTGCCGAATGTTTAGCTCAATTGCGGGTTGGGAAGGCAGGGGAGACCACAGGCTTAAAAAAACCCTGCCGTGGAGACTTCACCCCCTTAACGTAAAAGATGCGTATTATAAAGTCCGGAAACTGGAAAACTCCTTGAGATGACATGGCATTTACAGGCATTTTATCGGTCCCTTAACAATTTGAGAGACGGGTGCGGAGCCGAAATTCCAGACAGGTTAACACCCTTTTTTCCAGTCATGCCAACGCGTCTGTGAATTACAGGGTGTAATGAACCAGCCCCATTATAGGTTCTGATCTTGATAAACCAGGGTCTTTTGGGGATTATTTAAAAATCTGGCTCTAAATCTGCTATTTGGATAAACTGGCAAAAATAACTGCCCTAAAGTCCAAAAATACGGGTCCTGAAAAGAAAGGGGTTAGTAAATGGGGTGTAATGATGGAAAACTCCTCATTTTTGCGATAAAGGGCCTGGAATAAGGCAGGCTTTTTTTACAGAGGGGAATTATCGTTTCCCATACACAATTGCCCCCTTTACCGGGCATACTTCGGTACACCGACCGCATAGGTAGCACTCCCGCTTGGAAGCACCTGCCTCTGCAACATGGACCGGGCAGGCCTTCTCACATTTTCTGCATTGAATACATATGTCTGTTCGTTTAAGCCTGTACCTGCTTACATGGGAGATGAGAGAGAACAATACCCCGTACGGACAGAGGAACCTGCAGACCGGGCGGTAGAGAAATGCCGAAAGCAGCAGGAGTCCAGCGAATACGAAAAGCCCTGTCGTGAGGGTCAGGCTAAAAAAATCGTAGCTCCCGGTATATGCCATCACGTCGATGAGGTACATACCTCCGGCCACCACCACAATAAATACCGCAAACCTGATTAGTTCAGGGATTTTTGTGTTCCTGATAACAATTTTTTTCAGGGGGATATGCGATAAGAGTTCCTGGATGGAACCCACCGGGCAGATATGACCGCAGAACATCCTGCCGACCAGAAGTGAGAGGGCAAGTACGACCAGGATACCGAATATCCCGGGGAGAAGAAGCCCGCTTCCGGTAGCAATGCGGATAAGCCCTATGAATTCCATGGGCATGATCGGAGAGAGGAACACAAAACCTGCGATGGTGCTGAGTACCAGCACCAGCAATGCAATTGATCGGTCCATATTACCGGTCTTCCAGAGGTATGTTACAAGTGGTACTCCTGTAATCATGTAGATGAGTGCAAAAGGCATGCCTGATACGGAACCTCCCATCAGCACATAGACGATGATCTCCGAAATTCCGAGTGCGAAAAGCGATGTGACCGCCAGAAGAGGTCCGTTGGAAAGAGGTCTCATCCCCCATCTTCCAGACCTGAAAACCCGAATGAGAATTGCACTCATAATGACAAAGAGGATGATCCCGGCAACGACCGGGCTTACATGGATGATGTCAAAAAAACCGGATGTTCCGGGATTCGCGACTATCTGGGTTGCATGTACCGCATCTGCAGGCGGAGATAAGGGTGGTGCAGTAGTTCCCGGAGCCGGTGTCTGCGTCGCCTGGGTGATGGCAGTCCGGGTGTAATCGCAGAGTGAGTTCCCATCCATGTCGGTGAAGAGGAAACACCTGCCTGGGTAGACGCACCCGCCTATCCCCCGTGGACAGACGGCCGCACATACCGGTTGGACAAGCGTCGCTGTGCCGATGCCTGCTGAAAGGACCAGTCCGATTAACTTTTTCCTGGATATCATTTTTTGTTGCCTTTTTGATTCTGATTACAGATCAGTTGGCGTAAATGTAATTTAAACATTACATTATGGCAAGGTAATTATACAATTATTGATCAGGATTACAAAATGGAGATGTTCCAGGCATTCCAGTGTAGCAGGAGAAGACGTAACGTTATTCTGGAAACCTCATTATTACGTTGTTGCATGGGTTGCATGACCTTCCCTGCACATGCTCCTGCAGAATGCCCCTTGCAGATCATTCAGCCATTTTATCGTGACATAACCAGTTGCACCCCTTGCGATACCTATTTTGTAATTTAGGATCCACATGAGTACACAATGGCCTCCTGTGTCCACCGGATCGAAGTCCACTATACCAAGGACCCCCGTCTTAAGACCCGGACTGACCGGATACGGTCACTTGGTTTCCCAGTCAGCGAGCTGAATCTTATCGATGTCTATACTATCACATCAGGGTTACATGATTTTTCAGCAGTCGATCTTAACCAGATCGGCTTACAGCTGTGCAACCCGGTAGTGCAGGAATTTTTATCAGACCAGCCAACCCTTATAAATTTCGATTACGCCATTGAAGTAGGGTTCCTGCCGGGGGTGACGGATAACGTGGGCACAACGGCACGGCAGATGATTGAGGACTTTTTCCCGGGTGCAGAAGTTGCGGTCTATACCTCGCAACTCTTTTGTGTATCAGGGAAGTTATCATCCGGACTCCTGCAGAACCTTGCATCTACTCTTGCAAACCCCCTCGTGAACCGTGTACACGTAAAGACCCGGCAGGAGTACGGTATATCCGGGATGGACCGGGTCGTCCCGCTTGTGCAGCTGCACGAATTACCTGTAGCGGGGGAGGTGGACCTCAACATCGACGATCAGGAACTCTCCCGACTCGGGAAAGAGGGAATTAAAGATCCCCTGACACACCAGAGACGCGGACCGCTTGCACTTGACCTTGCCCAGTTGCATGCGATCCGCAACTATTTCGTGATACAGGGGCGAAGTCCCAGGGATGTTGAACTTGAGTCCCTTGCCCAGACCTGGAGTGAGCACTGCAAACACACGATTTTTGCATCTGCAATGGATGAGGATGTTCCGGACGGGCTTTATAAAACCTATATCCAGGCGGCTACAAACAAAATCCGGAAAGAGAAAGGGGTGAAGGATATCTGCCTTACGGTGTTTACCGACAACTCGGGTGCAATTATCTTTGACGACCATTTCCTCGTGACCCACAAGGTCGAGACCCACAACTCGCCATCAGCCCTCGACCCGTTTGGCGGGGCACTTACCGGAATTGTCGGTGTAAACCGCGACACAATAGGGTTCGGGCTTGGGGCAAAGCCCTGCATCAATGTCTACGGGTACTGTGTCGGCGACCCGGAGTCCGACCCTGCCCTGTTCCGCGGCAGGGACAAGTCAAACCCGATCCTCTCACCAAGGAGGATCCTCGATGGTGTTGTCCATGGAGTGGGTGTCGGCGGCAACTGCTCTGGCATCCCGACCCCGCAGGGATGGGTATATTTCGATAACCGCTACGTGGGGAAACCTCTTGTATTCGCAGGTACGGTGGGTGTTATGCCGCGTGAACTGGCGGGAAGGAAACTCTACGAGAAGCAGGCAGAGCCTGGTGACCTGATTGTTGTTGCCGGAGGAAGGGTTGGAAAAGATGGCATCCACGGCGCTACTTTCTCGTCAGAGGCCCTCGATCCCGGAAGCCCGGTAACCGCGGTGCAGATTGGCGACCCGATTACCCAGAAGAAACTCTCGGACGTGATTGTAAAGGAAGCCCGGGACCTTGGACTCTACCGGAGCATCACGGATAACGGTGCAGGCGGCATCTCCTGCTCGGTTGCCGAGATGGCAAAGGAGTGCAATGGATGCCGGGTATCACTCGAAAAGGTCCCGCTGAAGTACCCCGGGATGGCCCCGTGGGAGATATGGATATCAGAGTCCCAGGAGCGGATGACCCTCGCGGTGCAGCCGGAAAACCTTGACGCGTTCATGGAGCTGATGGTGCGGCGTGAAGTGGAAGCAATGGTCATCGGGGAATTTTCGGATTCCGGCAGGTGCATCGTAGAATTCCATGGGGACGTGGTGATGGACATCGAGCTGGCATTCCTACACGACGGCCTGCCAAAAAAACACCTGGCGTCTCGCTACACGAAAAAGATCTACCCCGAACCGACCTCACCCTGCCCTGATCGACTGGATGCTACGTTGCTGGCCGTGTTACGGCGGAGGAATATCTGCTCAAAGGAGTTCGTATCCGTCCAGTACGATCATACGGTGCAGGGCGGCCATGTGCTCGGGCCTTTCCAGGGAAAAGGGCGGGTGCAGGCAATGGCAACACTGACAAAAGTTGTACCCGGTTCAAGAAAAGGAGTCGGGCTGTCACAGGGAATGTTTCCTTCGTATTCTGAGATTGACCCGTACCGGATGGCAGCTGCAGGGATCGATACGGCGATCCGCGGCCTTATTGGCCTGGGTATACCGCTTGATGCGATTGCAATCCTCGATAATTTCTGCTGGTGCTCGTCAGATGACCCTGAACGCCTCGGACAGCTGAAACGTGCTGCAAAAGGGTGTTACGATGTTTCGACTGCGTTTGGTACGCCATTCATCTCAGGCAAGGACAGTATGTACAATGATTTCTCCGGGTATGATGCGGATAATAATCCCGTGAAGGTCTCGGTCCCGCCTACTCTCCTTATCTCATCCATCGGTATCCATCCGGACGTGGTAACATCCGTCTCCATCGATGCGAAGATTGAAGGCGACCTGGTCTACCTGGTTGGGACAACAAAGGAAGAACTTGGAGGATCAGAGTATTTCGCATATCTTGGATGTGCGGGAAACATTGTCCCGGAACTTGACCCTGGATTGGTGAAAGCATACTATCAGCGGCTGACGAATACCATCCTGCATGGTCTTGTAGCCTCGGCCTGCCCGGTTACCCGTGGAGGTCTCGGGGTCACCCTCGGCATGGTTGCCATTGCAGGGCAGCTTGGCATGGACCTGTTCGTTCCATCAGCCATCCGTCCTGATTATTTCCTGTTCTCAGAGTCCCTCGGACGTTTCATCGTGACCGTCTCATCTGATAACCGACTGGCATTCGAACAGGCTCTGGGTGAAGATGCTGTGCTGATTGGAAAGGTTACCGGAAGCAACCTGCGGATCAACGGAACGCACCTCCTGCTTGATGTACCGGTGAGTGAACTTGAAAATGCCTACAAGACACCGTTCAAGGAGTACTGAACCATGAATGCTGCACATACCCCGTTAACAACTTTCCCGGGAAAGGATACTGCATCAGGACCTGGCCTGGTGGAGGAAAAAGCTCTTATCATGAGTGGCTTCGGAATTAACTCAGAAATGGAGACGCAGGAGGTGCTGTTACGGGCCGGGATGGGATCGGATATTGTCCATATCAATGACCTCATCGACGGGAGAACAAAGCTTCGGCACTATCGCCTTATGGTATTTCCCGGTGGCTTCTCTTATGGTGATGATACCGGGGCCGGAAACGCATTTGCGAACAGAGTCCGGAATAACCTCTGGAATGATGTGAAAGAATTCATTGAGGGTGATAACCTGGTCCTCGGTATCTGCAACGGGTTCCAGATCCTTGCAAACCTCGGGCTGGTCCCGGCGTTTGACAGGGGCTTTGCGCGGGATATCGCTTTAATGCCCAACCGCAAAGGTGTGCTGGAATGCCGTTTTGTTACCCTGAAGCCTGCTGCTGCCAACCTCTGGACAAAGGGGATTGAACGTATCTGCTGCCCGGTTGCCCATGGAGAAGGTAATTTCACCTGCTCACCGGACACCCTCTGCCGCCTCAGGAAGCAGGAGATGATCGCGTTCACATACTGCCGGGAGGACCTGTCCCCCGCAAACGGCGAGTACCCTTACAATCCCAATGGTTCAGTGGAAGATATTGCAGGTATTGTATCTGCAGACGGCAGGGTCCTTGGCTTAATGCCACATCCTGAACGGGCAATGGAGTTTGTCAACCTTTACGACTGGCCACTCCGGAAAGAACAGATGATAAGGGACGGTATGGTAGTGCCAGATGAGTCGTTGAACATGCAGTTATTCCGGAATATCGTTGATTATTTCCGGTGACGAAATTCCTGCAGCAGGTTGACCGCAGGTGGTCTTCGTCCTGCCGGGTCTCCCGACAATTGAGTGAGGACGTTTTTTTTGCAATGAAAAAATTCAGCGGTTGATATGCACCACTTTCGCCGGGGGGAACCCGTTGAAGTAGGTGGATGAGGCATGGGAGTAGGCACCGATATTTTCTGAATAGACAAGGTCGCCGATGTCGAGTTCCGGCAGCTCTGCGCTGAGTGTAATCGTATCAAAGGCATCACAGGTTGGTCCGAACACGGCAGAAATCTGGGTCTCCCCCTCTTTAAATGCCAGGACGGGGTAGGTTGTATGATCAAATACCTGCCCGGAATACGTGTGGTAGACCCCGTCATTAATATAATAGGACGGCTTTCCGTCGCGGAATGCCTTACCGATAACTTTGGCAACGAGTGTACATGCATTTGCCACCAGGAATCTTCCCGGCTCTGCAAGGACCTGCATGTCTGGTGGGAACAACCGTTTAATCTCAGTATTAATCTGTTTTGCGAGTATTTTGAAGGACTTTACTTCGGGGTGGTACTTCACCGGGAACCCCCCGCCAATATCAAGGATCCTTATTTTCTGTCCTGTCCGGGTCTCTGTTTCGCTGACAATATTCTCAGACAGGTGCAGGGCCTGGACATAATTATCAAAATTCGTGCACTGGCTCCCGACATGGAAACTCAATCCCTCCACCACAAGGCCCATGTCAAATGCCTGGACTATCAGGTCAACCGCTTCGCCCGGGTCAGCCCCGAACTTGGAGGAGAGTTCTACCACGGAACCAGTATTCGGGACCCGTATCCGCAACACCAGGCCTGCGTGGGGCGCATGAAGCCTGATCTTTTTAAGCTCTTCGCTGTTATCGAACGTGACCAGTGGGTTGTATTGATCGAGGGCTTTTAATGTCTCGATCGGCTTGATGGTATTCGCATAGATAATTTTATCCCAAATCCAGCCCTGTCGTTCCTTATCTGGCAGATTTTTAATATTTTCATGGACGATCATGAATTCAGGCATGGACGCAACATCAAAACTGCTACCCATCGCGTACAGCGTCTTCACGATTTCAGGGTCTGAGTTTGCCTTGACTGCGAAATATACCTGGATATTGGGCAGCCGCTCTTTAAATTCCTTGTAATTCTGGCGGATTATCTCGTGATCGATAACAAATATGGGCGTTCCATGTTCCTCAGCCAACTTCTGCAGGAGTTGCTTCCGTTTTTCTGTGGTGAGTGGCACTCCGTAATTCTGCCCTTCCTTTTTTCTTTTCCTCTTCATTACCCCATCTGTATTTGCCATTACATGATTGATCAATTTCACGAATAAGAAGTTTTTGAATCGGCCAATATCATTCTGGTCAGATAGAGATTGCAGCGGGTTTTTTTTCACCCCCACTTCCTGTTTTTCGTTGCCACCCAGGTGAGAATGAGTGAATTTAATCAATTTTTGGTTTTTATTTTCTTAATCCGTTCCTCTGCAGTCTGCATGGGATCACATATGCCGGGGGCGCCCTTCAGTGATGGGAAGGTGGGGATCATGGCTGTTCAGTCCGGTTGCTCATATGGGACTGATAAAAACGGTTCTTCTGGAGTACCTAAGAATTATGCCCGGACCCGGCTGATCCTACCCTCGTATCGTGACTCCGTACTGTCCGGATACTGCAGTTTCTGTGCAAGAACTTAATAACCAATCCCGTGCAGGATCAGGATGGAGTTACCGGGATACGTCCCGGGGCTGATGAGTTGTTATCATGCCGGAAAAACACATTCAGTACACAGTGATCCCCCGCATCGGAATAATGAGAATGCGGCGCCTTGTCATATTCGTTATAGTGCTCACCTCATTGAGCGGTTATGCCCTTGCGCACACCCCTGCGGATGTTGCAGTGTCGTTTGATGAAAACAGTGGCGATCTTATCGTTGCCATCACGCACCAGGTGGATGATCCCGCCACGCATTATGTTAAACACGTGACCGTGCAGCAGGGCACCACGGTGCTCATCGATAAATCCTATACCAGCCAGCCGGATAAATCCTCGTTTACATATCGCTATAACCTCCCCCAGCTGAAAGGGGGCAACGGGGATATCAGAGTCGATGTCGGGTGCAATATATTCGGCTCCCGCACAGGCACCCTCACCCTGGATGGGACACCTGCGCCAGGTGTACCGGGTAATGCGGTGCCTGCTCCTACCAAGGCTCCAGGATGTGCGTTTGTTGCTCTCCTGGCAGCAGGGTTGGTGGCAACGCGGGTCATGCGATGATCTCCTGTACCAGGGCGGGATGGATCACTCATTTTATACCCAGGAGAACTTCTCCGTTTGGCCTTATCGGCATCCGTTGAAATCTGTATTTCAGATTTTTAGGGGGATTCATAAGTTTTCTAATGATTCCGGGCTTTCATCCCCGTCATTTTGGCGATCCTGGATAGGGATATGGACTGGTATCACAAGTGTCTGAACTATCCAGGACCCTTCAGGCGAACCTAAAAGAAAGAATCACTTCATAAGGATAGGGTATGATGGCGGTGTAAAGCAGAACCAATCAGTGTGTGAGCTTTTATCTGGCACTGTTACCTGGTTTTTTCAATAAATACCGTCATATGTTGTGATTAACTTTCATGCGCATGTCTCATTCACGTATCCTCCCCACCGTTGCACAGTACACTACAAACTCTTTCTCTCCATCAATTTTCAGCACATCTGCGATCTTCTGGTCATCAAATGCCCCGATTGCACATGTGCCACAGCCAATCTGCTCTGCGGCAAGGTAGAGGTTCTGACAGACATGCCCGGCATCGAGGTGTACAAGCCGGTACGCCCGCTCGCTGTACCTCCACGCCATCCGGTAGATCACCGCCGACCAGATGAACGATACCGCTGATGATCGTACGAAGGCCTGCCCGAGACATGCAGACATAATTGCATCGGAAATCCCGCCGGTCGTGTCAATGGCGATAAGACTGTGGGAAAAGGCGAGGTAACGGTACAGTCCGGGTTGGATACCGTTGACCCGGTTGATGAGCAGCCAGGTCTCTAAAGCGTGTCGCCCGCCGGCAGAAGGGACGTTGCGGAGCGTGTAGAACGGGGACTTCACTTCCACAATCCCCTGGGTGCACCAGCACAGGTAGGCAAGTTCTTCGATAGTAAGCGGATCACGGGTATAGTGACGGGTAGAACGCCGCTGTTCGATGGCAGAACGGACATCCTGTGCATTCACTCTGATATCAGCGGGTTTGGGAAGCGGGATGGTGAGCGCATACTGTGGTGCGGGTTTTTCCAGCGGGGGAGCAGGAAGCCCCTGTGTCTGGTCAGATATGGTCAGGTGTTCATACCGGGTCAGTTCCATGAATGTGCGACCGGTTGGTAACATAAACTAGTGATTGCCTTTTTCAGTGGAATAAATATAATGGTTGTGGAACGGACACCTAACCCCGCCGGGAATTTTTTTTTATCTCTCTGGAAAAGGTAAGGCGAAATTCCTATCTGCCTATATCGTTTCGCTTCATTTTTCAGGTACACTGGATTTCATCGGATTTTTTATTTTGAAAATCATCCTGTCCTATACAAGACATCCCGCCCAGCTCCCCATACACCTCGGAGTAACAGGGAGCAGAGGCGGTTACTTAATTCATCACAATCGATATTAGTACGGTGATTTGATGTCGAAACGAGCCGTAGATTCAGTCTTCCAGGCGATGTTCCTGCTCACAGATTTAAGGGTAATCCTTCGGGATACCGCCCCGGTTCACGATCTTGATGAGGGTCAGCAGGCTACGGTGGCACGAACGCTTGCAGAACTCGAAGAGCAGGTGAGGGTCATCAGGAAGGAGATGGTGGGATGAAGTGTGGGCTTTGCCTTGAGGTTCGGGATATTGACGAGACCACGATTAATATTGACCCAATCCAGGTGGGTGGACGGCTCACGGCTGATGCGATGAAGGCCGTCATTGCGTATGGCGACGGGTATTCAGTCTGTGACAATTGCAGGAAACCAAACCGCCTTGACATGATTAAAAGTCCCCCTATTGATGCATTTCACCGCGATCTTGCGGCGTTCGTGAACATGGACGAGGCCCGCGTAGTGCCCGGGGCACGAAGGGGTTTTCAGGCGGTTGCAGGGACATATGTGGAAAAGGGTGACCCCGTGCTCCTTACCGCCTTGTCGCATTACACTGAATTCCTCTCGGTTGAGGCCTATGGAGGGGTCCCCCTTGAGATCCAGAAGAGCCCGGAAAATATTATCACGGCCGACGCTGCGGGGGAGAAGATCGATTCGGTCCAGCGTGAATTCGGACGGCCCCCTAAACTCCTCTATATCGATCATTTCGATTACCAGTTCGGTAACGAGCATGAAGTGAAAGGGATCATTAAAGTTGCGAAACAGAACGATATCCCGGTGCTCTATAACGGGGCATATACCGTCGGCATTATGCCGGTCGACGGCCATGACCTTGGTGCAGATTTTGTTGTCGGATCAGCCCACAAAAGCATGGCATCCCCTGCCCCTTCCGGTGTGCTAGCGGTTACAAAAGAACGCGCAGGGGAGGTGTTCCGGACGACGACGGCACAGGCTGACCTGACAAAACGGACATTCGGTATCAAGGAGGTTGAGATGATGGGCTGCACCCTTATGGGGGTCACACTCGTCGGCATGATGGCCTCGTTCCCCCATGTTCGCGAGCGGGTAAAACACTGGGACCGTCACCTTTCAAACGGCAGGATGATCGTGGATGCACTCCTTGCTGTTGATGGTACCGCAGTGCAGTCGGAGTACCCGAGAACGCATACCCTCACGAGGATTGATACCACCGGGTCTTTCGATACCGTGGCCCGGACTCATAAAAAGCGAGGGTTCTTTCTGGCAAGTGCTCTCAAAGAGAAGGGCATTGCCGGGACAATCCCCGGAGCAACAAAGGTCTGGAAGTTCAATACCTATGGAATGACAGATTCACAGGCACGGTATACGGCGAAAGCTTTCCAGGATATCGCCCTTCTGAACGGGCTTCCGGTATCGCACTGACCGCGATCGCCTGGTTCCCCCCCCTCACTTTTTCCGGACCGGTTTCTTATCCTCGGAAAGGGTATCTTTCCGGACGATTTTCATTTCGCAGGCCTTGTCCCCCATGCACATGCTCCGCACGAACCTGAGTGAGTATTCAGGGTTAAGAATCTCAATTGCAGAAATACTGAATGCAAGGCACCTGGAAAAAAGCGGACCCGGATGGCCCCGCACCTCCATCTCCCTGAAAATGAATGGACATTTCGTAACTCTGACAACCGACTTGTCTTCTTCAATTTTAAGATGCTCCGTGTTATAATCAGGAGAGAAAAAGATCTTTGAAATTATCCTGTAGGTATTTGCCAGGTCCGGCGCTGTCTTTACCGGAAGTTTGAACGCATCGGCGACAGATTTAGCCTCTTTCCCCGTCTCGATCCAGATGTCCTGTTCGATCTCGTCATACTCATCCCCCACTTTATTCCGAAATGCGATGTCGTACATCACGGGGAGGCGGGATGCAAGACGACTCGCTATCAGCCATTTCGCGGCATCCGGGATATCAGTTTCTTCAACCATTCCCTCCGAAGTCAACTCCCGGAGAGAAAAAGGAATTGGATCGTACCATCGGTTTATTAAATATCCCGTTTGGCGGTAACAGTGCGGCGGGTTATACATGGTCCCTGTACCTCAATAATACTTCAAGAGACGGTTAATTCTAAGCGTTGCCAGTTGCACTTGATAGTAGTGGTTCCGGGTGTTCCATCGTGAAAGAGACAAGGAAATAATCTGGATATTCTACCCTTTCCGGGTAATAACCTGGTAAAAACGAGAGAATTGGATGGTTTCATTCCGTTATCGTTAACGGATCACAGGGTACTATCCGTGGGTTCAGCTATGGTGGCATAAGCTAGCTGTGAAAGGACACCTGGTCGAGCGGAGAAGATATAATCCGATGATGGGAATGATACACTGTAATTTTCCAACCGGGGAAGAATCAGGAAATTTTTATCTCCCTAGTCACATAACGAGGGTAGGCATGGTATGACTGAAGAAACAGAATGGGATATCATTGTGATAGGGGGCGGACTTGCAGGGCTGACATCAGGTGCTTACCTTGCAATGGCAGGAAAGTCCGTCCTCCTGTTGGAACAGCAGGATTTTATGGGTGGCTGTTGTGGGTCGTATTCAACAGGTGGTCATCATGTGCCGGCGGCGACCCACATGGTACATGACCCTGGCTTGATAAACGGGATACTCGTTGAGCTGGGGGCAGAAGAGGTCACGTTCACCCCTCCTGACCCGGTCTTCGAGGTGACGGGCCCTTGTCCCGGGAAAACCCTGATAATAACCCAGGATCAGGAAATATTTGAAAGATCCGCCAAGGGGCTGGTCACGGATGCAGCGCGGGAGAACGTAAGCCAGGGACTCCACAGGCTCATTGAATTATCGAGGCAAATTTATTACGAGACTAAGTCGTTGCCGCTCGAAAGCCCCGAACTGATGTCATTTTTCAAACGACTGTTCCTGGGCATTTCAATGCAGCGAAAACTCCCGATGAGCATGCAATATGGCAGGATGCCGGTCCAGCAGTTCCTCAGCTCGATTTTTCCAGGTGTTGAGATGCAATGCCTCCGGTCCGCGATCAGGTCTGCAGTCCCCCTACGTGGTGCCCGTGCCCTGGACCTTCTTCAACTGCTCGGCAATGTAGTCGAAGGCAACGTTTTTTATCCCGATAAAGGGGTAGAATCGCTTATTTACTCCCTTAACGCTTGTTTTCGGTCACACGGCGGGGTGATAAGGACCGGGGCTAAAGTCACATCGGTTAATGTGGCCGGTGGACAGGTTACCGGTGTAACACTGGCAGACGAAAGTACCATCAGGGGTGACAACGTCTTATCGACAATCGACATGAAAGAGCTGTTCTTTGCCCTGCTCCCTGACAAGGGGGCCCCCGGGCTGTTCCGGGAGAAACTGGCAAAAATTCCCCTTTCAGACTCGTATTTTACGGTCAACTTTAGCACCACACGGTCCCCCGGTACCACCAGCGAAAGGAGAAAAGGGGTCCTGGTGGTAAATCCCGCTGTTGAAGAGGATGCACTGTTCACCTCGGATGAGGCGGATCTCGTCTCACTGTTTATTCATTTCCCCAAACCTGAGTTGGACCGCATGCAGGATGGTCGGTCATTGGTCCAGATCATGGCCCCTGTCAGGTTCATGCACGAAGATAACTGGCATTCAGGACCGCAGTGTGAAAAAACGGGGGAATATATTGAATTCAAGAACCAGTACGCTGATACGCTTATCAAGCGGGCTGATGTCGTGGTCCCCGGGCTTTCATCACAGATTATGGACATTGCGGTTGCCACACCGGTAAGTTACCGGTCCTGCACCGGGAATGACGAGGGAGCGGCCTACGGGTGGCGGAGGCCGAGGATGTGGCGACAGAAAGTGCCCTACACCCATGGCCTTTACCTCGCCGGTCACTGGACCTATCCCGGACCCGGGGTATTAAAAACGATGATGTCAGGGAAAAACGCCAGCAGGATTATATTATCTGGGACATGAGACCTTGGACCGGTGTAGCATGGGGGATGGAGAAACAGAGTCGATAACCTGCATTGCCACATTCTGTGCAGGCTCATTCTGGGACATGGAGTCCACGTTCCGGCACGTCAGCGGTGTTGTTGCTACTTCCGTTGGATTTATGGGAGGTACCGTTGCTGCTCCCACCTACGAGGAGGTCTGCACAGGGAAGACCGGATACTCCGAGGTGGTCATGATCGCCTATGACCCGGGCAGGATTTCATACAGGGAGCTCCTCGATATTTATTTTAGTTCCAGCAACCCCTGCTCCCGGCAGCAGGGGGAATACGCAGGTACCCAGTACGAACCGGTGATTTTCTATCATTGTGACCAGGATAAACAGCTGGCATCAGAGTACATCTGCGAACTAAGACAAAATGGGCGTTGTGGGAAAGGTGTCATCACCCAGATCGTTCCGGCCTCAACTTTTTATCGGGCTGATGAATATCACCAGCAGTTTTATGAAAAGATGGGGGTATGTTATCCTGTCCTGCATACCGGTGATTTTGGGAGTAATGAATAATATCTTCCGGCACCGGTCTCACGGATGTCAGGCTTAAAAGTAACCAGGATGCAGGAGGCACTCATTTCGTGATTATCCTGGGCGTTTTTAGTTCGCCTGCCAGGTAGTGTAATACCGCGTCCTCGTGGCGCTACATGATCTCTTACGAGGTCTTGTTTCTGATTATTACTGCCTGATTTTTGGCAGGCTGATACCGGTAATCGGATAATTATATCAAAAAATAAAGACCAGATAATATGAGTTATTATTGGAAGAATACCGGATCCGGGATTGCAGGTATGGGAATTCGATTTTTCCGCGGTCAGAAGACAAAATTCGAACACGAGCACCACCAGCTCAAAGAGATAGCCCGGATTATCGCGAAAGAATTTCCCGATGAACCGGTTTACCTTCTGACCAATATCCTTGTCGCGAATGGTGAACTTGACTGTGTGGTCCTCACCCGGCACGGCCCTCTTATCCTCGACCTGAAAGCATATTCCGGGACTATCCATGGTTCGGAGAATGGAAAATGGCAGGTCGAAACAAGGGACGGGGTACATACACTCCCGAACCTGTTCATTCAGTCCAAAATCCACAGGCAGGACTTTATTGACAAGATGATCACGATCTGCCGGACCCATTTCCCTCATATCGGTGAGATCAACCTGAAAAAAATAGGCTCCTGGGTATATTTCTGTAAGGAGAGTGTCTATCCCGCCGGACAGATTGATTTTCGAAGAGTGAAATGGTTCCGTGTTGTTACTGCAGAAAGTCTGCCGGAAAAACTTCGTTTTACCGATGCCGGTTACACCCTTCGTCCCGAAGATATGGATGCCATTGTCCTCGACCTTCATCTCCAGGAGTACTCGTTTTTCACCGACAAGGAAATTAACCGGTCAGGCACGGGTAAACCAAAAGGTATGTTCGGAACTACCCGGAGGAAAATCCTTGTGGCAGTCATAATTATTATTGTACTGGCCCTTATTATTCCGGGAATGAACCTGGTGGTTACCGATACGGCTACAGGGGCCATGAGTGCCGGGGGATCACTATTGCAGTCAGTCTCAAAAGACACACTCAAGAGTTCTTCAAGACCATCGGACTCATCGGATGCACTGGCCTATCTCAATGTGATACGGGAACAGAACGGAAAAAATCCGTTGTACTTTGACGAACGTCTCTATAACCTCTCCCTTGTCCGTGCCAAGGACATGCAGCAATACCAGTACCTTGCTTATGTTAACCCCTGGACTGGTACCTGTGCGAATTCCCTGAAGACCCGGTATGGGCTGTCAGTCGATGAAAACGTGGTGGAGAGTGCCTATGGGCAATGGAACGGGTACACCCGTGGTATTGAACGACAGGCATTTGACTCGTGGATGAAAGAGTCCGGGAATAAAAAACAGTTACTTGGTAATTACAGTGCGGGCTCAATCTCCTGTTCAGGTGGGTATTGCTCATTTCTTGGCCTGAATAATGACCAGACAGGAAACGAATGCCAGACGGGGCCATCTGGCATGAATATGACCTCCTGATATCATCCCGGCGTAACAAAAGTCTTTTTTAATCAGGCTAATTACCATTGGCTCACGGAATGATTATATCCGTTTTTTTATGATTGCCCAAACGATTTTTTGGGGTAATTTTTATTCCCCGGACCCATGATAAAAAAGGTTAGAATTTTTTAGCTGAAATAAACAGCCCGAGAATTCCAATGGCAAAAAACGGCAGCAATATTGATCCGGCCGCTTTGGTCGCCGGGACGGATGTTACTGATACAGGGGGTGAAGACGTTGTCATCGTTGTTGCCACTACCGGAACTGCTTCTGTTTTCGGGGTCGTTAAGGTTGGTGCGGGCGCCGCCAGCCCCTGGTTCACATGAATAATAAACGTTGAGACCGGCTGTAGCCCTACCATTCCCGCCTTACCCGGGCATTTATCAGCGAGCCCCTGCCCTTGTACAAACTTAATTATCACACTTGAATTATCATTACGACCATTGTAAACGACACTCTCTCCCTTTCCAAGGGTCTTTTCAAGGACGGTCCGATCGGTACTATTCAGGGTGATAGCCGCAGATAATGCATTACAGACCGACCCTGTGCAGTTACCACATTCGGGGATGGCAGTATATTGAAAGGAATAATCAGCTGCGAGGTCAACCGGCAGCGAGTCCGGGTCGCCGATGATATCTGTAGCAAGCCAGTTCTCGATACCTGGTGTAGGGAATACCTTCGCTACGCCAATCCAGATGCCACCGGGCCCACCCATACTTGTGGCAACGACCGGGTCTCCCGCTTTCAGGATTGTAAATACGGAAGGGTCTGGCACAGTCCCCGTCAGGTTTCCGGCCATGCCCGGATCCCAGGTGCATGTCGAAGTACCATTGGTAAACGTACAACCATAGGTGTACCCGGCATTTATCGTGATGGTCCCGGCGGACTGGTTCATGGAGGCCAGTGTCCCACGGAAGACTATCTCCTGGATCACTGCCGATGCCGGTGCTGCAGCAAGGATTACCACTGCAGCTGCAATTAACAAGGTTAGAACTACCTGTTTTTTCATAACGATCAACTCTGTTCTGAAATATATGATTGTTTACCCGTAGGATAAAAAGATGTTAGGCACGAAAAGAACAAAACTAGGCACCAGGTGTCTTTTCCAGGTACCTGTATTGAATTCATCTCCAGGACGCTCCCATTGATCACGCATATTCTTTGGCATGGTTGACAGAGAAAACACCCCCACATTCCCAAGGTATCCCACTCTGAACAGGTCGATTGTCGCGTTGAGATTCCCCGGTATCCAACTGCTGGAATTGCCATGTATCGTAAATTTTACCTGGACGGGAAAAGGAAAAACCAGCCTGATCGGTGAGTCATTCCATGTAGCTGACAAATAATTCGATCCTGGATAGTCAGATAACGAAACTTTATTATATATTAATGATATTTTATAATAATATATCTACATTGTAACGTTCACGATCTATAAGTAGTGGAATCCTGATACAGGTGGATAATGAGTGATCAAAAAAATATGCAATTACGGGATTGTGGTCGTTTCGATTCCATGATTGGTTGGGATTTTGATCATATTGTGTGTGGGGTCCGGCCTGAAGGGTACGTTGTTCCCCAAAGACGCAACCGGGTGATTTCTCTTGAACGAGGCAGGCAGGATAACCGTACTTCTCGTCGATGATGAGGTTGGGCTCACCGAAATAGCCAAACGTTTCCTTGAGCGTTACGGTGAATGCCTGGTGAATATTGCAAATTCCGCAGCTGATGCACTTGCGCTGTTAAAAAACATGCAATACGATGTCGTAGTCTCCGATTACATGATGCCTGATATGAACGGCATCACATTTTTAAAGACTGTCAGGTCAGGCAATCCCACAATACCGTTTATCGTGTTTACCGGAAAAGGCAGAGAGGAAGTAGTGATAGAAGCTTTGAATAACGGGGCTGATTTCTATCTCCAGAAAGGTGGAGACCCTGCAGCTCAGTTTACCGAACTCCAGTCGATGATCCGGAAGGGTGTGGAACAGAGACGGGCGCAGTGCGAACTGTACGAGAAAAATCATATCCTTGATGCAATTCTCGCCGCATCTCCCTTCGGTATTGCACTTGTAAAGGATGAGCGGGTCAAGTGGGTAAATGACGCATTCGCAAGGATGTTACACTATACAAAAGAAGACCTGATAGAAAAAGACCTCGAGTCCCTTTACGAGATTCATGAGGTATACAAGCGAGTGAAAGACCAGATCACAACAGACTTGGAAAATAAAATGCACTCAGATCTTCAGATACGGTTCAGGCAGAAATCAGGCCCCCTGATCGATTGCGAGCTCAGCATCGTGCCGCTCGAAGATCACCATAAAGAGTCAGGAGTTATGATAACCGTTACCAATATTACGAAGAGACTTGCAATGTCACGGGAGATTGAACGCTTGTCAGCGTTCCCGTACCTTGAGGCTAACCCGGTTATCGAATTGAACCAGAGTGGCCAGATCTCGTATTTCAACGAGGCAGCAATAGATGACCTGATAAGGTTCGGACCGGAAACAACGCTTGAAGTATTTATCCCTCCCGACCTTCCGGACCTGATCCGTGCAATGGAACAAGGTGATACCAGTCATCATGACAGGACTGTCCAGCTCGGGAAGGTCACCTACCATGAACATATCACGGTCAGTCCGAGATTTCGGGTCATCCGGATATCTGCAATAAATACTACTGAGCAGAAGAAGATACAGGACGCAATGAAAGAGATGGAAGACGCGCTCCGTGATCAACAGACCTGACCGGGGAACCGGCAGCATGGATATTCTCTGAATACAACAATTCTTACCGGGTATGAAAAAAAGTTGTTCAGGGTAAAGGCACACGCCTTCTTTTGCCTGAAGGTTTTTGGCATCCAGAACTGAGGGTGGAATTGATATCGCATCAATAGTCCCCGGTTTAGTCCACCATTCAGGATTGCCGGTCTTCCCCTGGACCCAAAATACGTGGGGGATCTGAGCGGCGAAATAATTATCGGGTTCTATGGATTCGTCACTTGCGCCCAACAGTAATACACTACAGTTCATGAGAACTACCGGAACCAGTAAAGGGGTATGCAGCAATCATTAAACCAGGAAATTATTGGTGTCATTCCCCGACTGCACTAAAAAGAGGTTGTTGTCTTATTCACAACAAATACTTTATTACCAATCCATGCGAAAAATGATCAGTAGATTGAAACGAGGAACCGGTGTCAGGGTGTGTCAGATAAAATTTGGGGAGGGTACCGGCCGACACTCCGTACTGCACCGGATGCGATGCTCCTTTCCATTCCCGTTGTATGACTCTGTGAGGTTACATGGAGTACCAGGGTCTTAATCGGGCCTTAATTTATTCAAATAGCCGGGAATACCTCATTACCAAGACCCGTCAATTGAGACCATAAACAGCATGATCAGGACAAGGATATTGTGAAGAGTTTATTTGAACGACTTGCGAAAGTGATTACCCGTCACCCGATGCTGGTCGCAGGAATCGTTGGAGCCCTTTTTATTGTCAGCCTCTACGGGATGACGATGATATCCATGCAGACCGGGTGGGAAACCTACATGGTTAAGGACTCCCCCGAGGGAAGCCAGTATAATAAATACATTACTACATTCCAGTCAGACCCGGTCGTATTGTTCATTGATACCGATACACCAATAAGCCCGGATATGCTGCGTTTTATGGACGGACTTGAGGGATCGATCCGGAACCAGCAGAATATTAAAAGCGTCAGTGGTATTGCAGACATCCTGAAACAGGCCAACAACGGGATCCTCCCTACCTCGATCGGCGAGATCCTGGATACTGAGACCCGCGTCCCTGCACCGGTCCTTACGGTCTATACTCAGTCAAACCTCATCACGATCATCCGGGTGGACGTGAATGAAGGTCTTTCGGAAAAAGCAAAAACCGACCTGCTCAACAACCTCCAGAGCCTTGTGGATAATGCCAATCCTCCACCAGGTGTAAAAATTTCCCTGACCGGTAGCGCCGCATTCTCCCAGCAGATGAAGAAATCTATGGGGTCAACAAGCGGGGTGCTTATTTTTGCAGCATTGATCCTGATGGTCATCGTGATGGGGATACTGTTCTCATTCGTCAGCCACCGTTTCCTCCCCGTGCTGATGGTCGCGATCGGTCTCGTCTCTGCGATGGGAATGATGGGACTTGTCGGGATCCAGTTGAACATGGCCGTGATTGGAGCATTCCCTGTTATGATAGGACTGGGGATCGATTATGCTATCCAGTTCCACGCGCGTTTTGACGAGGAAATAAGAAAGGGGACCTTGGAACAGGCCGTGTTTATGACCGTGACCAGGACAGGACCTGCAGTCCTCTATGCGATGCTTGCGACCTGCATGGGGTTTGTAGCCATGTTCATCTCCCCGGTGCCGATGATCAAGAGTTTTGGCCTGGTCTCCATTATAGGGGTCGCATGCTGTTACCTTGCATCCCTGATTGGCATCCCCACCGCGGCCACCATCCTGAAATATAAACCAAAAATTAAGAAAGTTTCTTCGAAACGCAGTTTCTCGTACAGTGCACTGCTGACAAAAACATCTATGAAAATTGCAAAGAATCCTGTCCCAATTCTCCTTGTGGCATGCGTAATCGCGGTCGTCGGGTTCCAGATTGATTCCTATATCCCAATTCAGACCAATGAAAATACCTTCGTTCCTTCCGATATGCCGGCAAAGGTGCTGAACGACAAGGTAACGAGGATGTATGGTGCGACGAGCACGGCACCAATCTACCTGAACGGGGACGGGGTAAGTTCTCTGGCCACCATCAAGTGGATGAAACAGTTCCAGAACGATGAACTGAACCGGCATAGCGAGTTTACGGGTGCGACCAGTATTGTCACGTATATCCTCGCCTACAATAACGGGCAGATGCCGGCAACGCAGAGTGAACTTGATACGGTACTCTCGATAATCCCACCGGACGTTAAAAAGGCGTACCTGGTTGGTTCAACGGATGGGGTAGTCCAGTTTAACACGGTAAAACTTGAGACCAGCCAACTTTCATCGTTGAAGGAAATGATGATTGAGGACATTGCATTTAATCCACCACCCACCGGTGTCAACGCAGCTCCCTCCGGAGGATTTGACCTGATGACCCGCCTTATCGGCTCATTATCATCATCAAAAGAGCAGATGACCGCACTTGGTTTCATCCTGGTATTTGTGTTCCTGATACTGGTCTACCGGCGAGTACACGCTATCACACCACTTGTACCAATTATTCTTATCGTGGGCTGGAACGCCGCTGCAATGTACCTTCTTGGGATCGATTATACCCCGCTGACAGCCACCCTCGGGTCCATGACAATCGGGATCGCGGCTGAGTATACAATCCTCGTTATGGAGCGGTATGCAGAAGAGTTCGATAATCTCGGTGACCCACTGAGTGCCATTCATCACAGCGTTGAGCGTATTGGTACTGCAATTACGATCTCAGGACTGGCAACATTTTTCGGATTTTCGGCACTTTTATTCGCCAGTTTCCCGATTATCAGCAATTTCGGGATCACGACGCTGATAGCGGTCGGCTTTTCGCTGATAGGTGCTATCATTATCATGCCCGCAATCCTGTCCGTCATGGGACGGCTTGAAAAGCCAAAGCCACATGAGGAGGGGCAGGCGTGTCTCCTCCCGGATGAGCATAATTAGGTGCACGGAAATTTTTATAGTTTGTTCTGTATCGTACAAGTTTAAACTGCCCTTCTAAAACCGAAATTGACAAACCACTAGTTTATTGTAATTCCGCTCCAACGTCTGGTACAAATGTCCGGTTGTGACCTTGCCCTTTGTGACGTAGCACTCCCCGACGGAAGGAGAACCGATATCGGGTTTAAGACCGGCAAGGTAGTTCATATTGGTGCAATGGAACAGGCAGATGAGATAGTCCGGTGCCATGGTATGATGCTCATTCCTGCCGCGACGGATATGCATGTGCATATGCGGGGGGGGACACAGGCGGAAAAAGAGGACTGGCATAGCGGCACAATGAGTGCCATTGCCGGGGGTGTAACGCTCGTGGTCGACCAGCCGAATACAGTGCCCGCCCTTACCACACCATCGCATTTTACCCGTCGTGTGAAAGAAGCAATTACTGATGCATGCTGTGGTTTTGCAATCAACGCAGGTGTTGTACCCGGGTCTGACCTATCTTCGTTATGGACTGCAGGGGCCATGGCATTCGGGGAGCTATTCGCCGGTCCTTCAAGTTATGGAGAAACCCTGCCAGCTCATGATTTGTCAATAGCCCTTCAGAAAATCCGTCATATGGAAGGCCTTGCAACAATTCATGCAGAAGTGGTCGGACCATCAAACCCGATAACACTAGTCGCGCATGATTTCAACCGCACTCCCACGGGCGAGGCAGATGCGGTAAGGAAGGTCTGCCAGATCAATTTTTCCGGGTGCAACCTGCATTTTTGTCACATGAGTACAGGCCTGGCAATAGATGCAATTATGGAACATCGGAAACAGTTAACGGGATTGGAACATGGGCTAAGTAACAGTTCAATGGCTTACAGGACTTCTTTTGAAGTGACTCCACACCACCTGCTACTCTCTAACCAGGACTTCCTTCCTGGGGATACCCTGGCAAAAGTTAACCCCCCGCTACGGGATAAAAACATTCAGCAGGGGCTCTGGAATATGTGGGACCGGATAGACGTCATCGCATCTGACCACGCGCCACATACGGCAATTGAAAAAACAGTGGATTTTTCAGATGCGCCTTCAGGAATACCCGGTGTAGAGACGATGGTCCCACTGCTCCTCGCTGAGGTACTGCGAAGAAAACTCTCTGTATCGTCACTTATTGAGAAGGTCTCCCGCAGGCCCTGTGAGATCCTCGGGATCCCACCAGCCGGGTTTCAACCGGGTGAGCGTGCCGATTTCGTGCTCTATCCCCGGGAAACTACCCGGGTAGACCCCGGGGAACTTCACAGCCGGGCCGGGTGGTCACCGTTTGCGGGACTTCCAGCAATATTTCCTGAGATGGTTATAATGGAAGGAAGAATCGTCTTCCAGAATGGCGAATTTTTTAATCCTGGTCCACGATGGTACCCGGGAAGAGGATACGACATAGTGGGGTGATACAATGGCATCGGATAAATACCGGGACGACGTAAGGTGAATGGTGCCGACATAGCACTTCCATAGGTCCCCGGGTGATCGATTGGCAAGCGCCTGGAAATGAACTTCGGGACAACCCGGTTTTGCGACAGGCACCGCCCGACAGGGTTAAAAGCGGGTGAAGGAAGGCGACATGCCACTGGTGATCCCAACTTGTTAACGTCGGGCGACATCCTAATTATTATTCCAACGTTACCCTGCATGTAAAGGACCTTAATTTTGCGCTTTCGTCTATGGATAACCCGCGTTTATCGAAAATTTTATGGACTGCTATTGAAAACCGGGCAGATTATGTAGGTATCAGGGGAATAGTTAGTGGATGGTAGATATATCAGAAGCATTGATTGTTTCTTCTCATGGGACGATTATTGCGATCGAGGTCTCAACCGGTAGCAAATCTGATTTTTTTCCGTCTGGTTATAATCCTTGGAGAAAGGTTATTGGTTGCCATGTTTCTGCCCAGCCTGTCGGTGGAAAAGCTAATGTCGCCATTATCGGATTGATTGCTTCGGTGCTTGTGGTTTCGAGAAATGATGTGAGTATTGTAACCGGTGCTACCTCTTCCCAGAAAAAGGTCCTTATCAAAGGATGGTCCGTGGATGACATAAAATCAAGACTTGAGAAAATTGTACCCTGTTAACTTTCCGGAGATCCTAATCGTGCCTGCAGGTATATTGTTAGCAACTATTTGCTCTAGGTAGAAAACAAATAGTACCGGTCAATATTCATTAGCAGGATGATAATATGATGAAAATTAATATCAGGATGATGGGACTTCTCTCATTACTTATTGCCCTGCTCCTGCTTGCAGGCTGTATGAATCCAGTTCAGGTTAACCCGGTTTCACCTGTTACTGTTCCAGCCACAACGATCCCCACTCCTACAATTACCCCCGGGGTTATAGCACTAGTAACCGTTGCACCTGTAAATTCAGTCCCCGAAGAAACACAGATCCCGGTGGAGGCATATGTTAAACGACCTTATGGATTCGTACAGTACGAATATAATCCCGCTCATAAGGTACGACTTCTGGAATCTCATGTTGAAACAGATCCTACGGGATCCAGGATGATTGGCGGTACGATAAAAAATATTGGCCCCGATCGAATCGACCTGGTTACGGTGACCATTACACTGTTCAATGCAGATGGGAACGCTATCGGCAGTGTCAGTTCAGAAGTAAATTATCTTGAACCAAACAAGGTGTGGAAGTTCAGAACAACTCCGTTCATAATGAGTGATTTTAGGTCTCACCAGGTTGCAGAGATTTTTACGGGATAAACCTGAATAGACAGCCATTTACTGTTCCATATAGGACATTTTTATTATTTTGGGTAATCTGAACACTTCTGATAGTGGCCGCGGCCTGATTAAAAGACTTGATTGAAGTTGTTTCCTGGCATCTTGACAGATTGTTCGACTCTTTTCCCGTGTCCACATGTCCGTTTTGTCCTCACTTTTTGCACATACGCGATCATGACTTTTGGGCACCATCAGGCCCCAAATAAAGGTGCATCTATTTCAGTGATTTTGATTAATACGGTCAGTACAAGAGATACAATATCGGAGTAGCAGTGGCGACTACGGGTGATAGCTGTAAGAGCTCATATGTGTGGTTACTATTTCATTTGGATGGACCTGGCTCAGCACATACCATGCTTGGAATTGACAATGGTGGCACAAGGGTTACACTGGTCTGATTTGTTGTCACATGGAACGCGTCATGCGTCACGACTCTGTAAATACCATCTCGGTTATATGCACTGAACCGCCACCGGGACGTCCTTCGGGGCGACGGAACTATCTTTATCGGGATTTGGGGCGAAGCCCCATCAACTCAAACATTTTATTTTATTGCGGACCCCCGCTGCAAATAGCGAATGCTCTGCAATCTTTATTGTCTAAGTCAACTATTTCATAACCAAGGGGGGTCAAATTTAGACCGGCGCGAGGGATCAGTTTCTGGCCGCTGAATACACTCATCGTACTCTGCCGAAAGAGCATTGAAATGCGGTCTATATCATTGGAGGTATACAATGCTATGGACCTTGATCACCAATATGAAACAGTCTGCGATGTGTTGAGCCTTTCCAACTAATAATTTAGCTCCCTGCTCTGGTGGTCGGAGACCCCGGTGATGGCTTGAAAACATCCGTGTCACCGCTCCCGTCAGAAAAACTGGTGGGATAAACAAGAATAATAATATTTTATATATATAATTAGGTGAGACATGTACACTGTTATCGGGTGATGCGGATCAAGTCCAAAAATGTGCTGTACTTTACAGAGCGGGAAGAAGAATTTGCAGAACTGCTCCACAGAATCGGAATGGGAAAAAATGTTTCAAAAGTCCTTGTCTATCTTGCCAACACTAAGGAGACAACGTCACGTGATATTGAACGTGGTACTGACCTCCGGCAACCTGAAGTGAGCATGGTGATGACTGCACTGATGGAGTTGAAATGGATCGAAAGCCGGGAGGAAAGGGATCAAAAGAAGGGGAGACCGGTGAAAATCTACCATCTCGCACTCCCGATCAGCGAAGTTGTGGACAGTATCGAGGAAGATAAAAAGACTGAAGCGAACAACCAGTTGGCGATGATCAGGCAGTTACGGGAATTTATCACAGAGTAACAAACGTCGTGAGGTGAGAAGTTCACAACCAACTCTCGCCACTACACATCGTTATTTTTATATGATTGTATCGATAAATGTCGTTGGGTTCATATTCCGCCAGATCAATTGATCTATTTCCGCATTGTGTGGGGGACTTATTGCACTGCTATCCTGACAACCCAATTCGTCGTCAGACGTGTGTGTGATGGTTTTTTTCGTTATATGCCTTGAGTTTCCTCATCTCCAGGTGTGTTCACTGGGCATCAGGTACAACAATGATTATCCGAATAGCAGATTGTATTTCATGGAAAGGCAAAGATAAAGTAGTGTAACTCATCCGAAAGTTGAATCCTGTAATCCGAGGCAGAGCGATGTACTACAGATGTGTTTCATTCAGCGAAACATTCGGTACACTCGATTGGATTTTAAGAGGGATGTTATGGATCTTAGGCTAAACGCAGGCATAACAACAAAGAGAAAGGCTGGATTGCCATGAAATACTAGCAACCTACCCTTACCCGGAAACAAGTCTTTCAAACGGTTACAAAAACACTTGCTAACTTCGCGGAAACCAAGATTAGGTATCGAAAATTTATTAGACTGAAAAGGCAAATCCATTCTTAAATTTGGATTACTTCAACAAAAGAAAGGGAGTTTTCCTTTTCACACAAAAGGCGATTCGAATCTTTTCATTCTGCGCTCATAAAAACGGGTAGTGAAAAACCAGAGCGGAATGCAATGGAAATTGCACGTCCCGTTCATGGAAGGGTGGTGGGAGCAATCCTATCTCCCTATTCGACGAATTGGCGGTTCTTCTTTTATATTGAGATGCACAGGTAAAGTTCAATGTACCGGTGGTTTTTCTGGCGGGGATTAACGAGGGGGATCTTGTCAACATGACGGTTGCGAAGGATGATGTTGCGACCGACGAAGCAAAGGAGCGGGTGATTGGTTTAATTGAGAAATTGAAGAGGGAGGGTCATTGAGGCAGACATCCTGACCTTCAGTGATCCGAAAGAGACCGTCTCACACCAGATAATTAATCCTTCGCGGTTGACCGGAACGGAACGCTCCTTAATAACCCACACATCCCCGGCATCTTCACGATAAACCGGCTGTCAGACCAGGACCGATACGGGCAATACCCGGTCCCGTTGTATACGTGGCATGGCTCAGCGCGTTTCCATTTCAGGCAGAATCGCCCCGTCCCGTTCAGAAGGCCAAATAATTTTACCCCCTCGTCGAAATTCTCCCGGGTGGTTGCAATTCACGGCATCCCCTCGATATCGACCATTTCTCGTTGTTTGAACCGGATCACGGCATTTGACTCGATGAGATCGAGTAACATCTCCGGGTTCCACCGGTTATCTGTCGCCTGAAATTTGATCTTTTGGCGAACGGGATGATCACATAACATCTCTCGGCCCCGATCAACTCCCACATGGCACGACAGACAATTGACCTGCGACCGCTCCCCGGTGGTCTGTGGCAATGTGCCTGGCTCTGGTCTAGTACCCTTGCGGGAACACGGTGGACCTGCTCGGCAATGTCGTCGATCCAGCAGGTAAGCATCAGTTTGAATACCAGGTCATCACCAGACCCTCCGACCTTCGCCACCTACCAGGTGCACCGCTCGGAAATGCTGCATATCATCGCCTTATGCTTTTGGCTGATCTTCCGGTAGTATATTGGGTTTTTGAAGAGGTGGTGACTCCTTTGAGGATATCTTGCATGTCTTGGGATAGCAGCTTACCATCGAACATGATAACGGTCCCGGATTTCTACTTGTCCATGAAAAGCAGGGCTTTTTTCGACATTGTCCCTTTCAACCTGAACCGTTCCGGCACCTGCAGGAGAATCTTGTTGACCGTGTCGCTCTTACCTTTCCCCAAGTTTGCCGCTGATCGAAACGTGTAAGCCGTTGTTGTTGTCCACGTGACCTGCATGCCAGGCTGGCGATCAGGAACTCGGGCGGGGGAGCGTCTCGCAGCCATAGCCGGACAGGCAGATATCCCCCCGGGCAACCCACAGACATTAACGTCAGGACAACCCCGAAGGCGTGGGAGAACGGGTTCCTGTCGGCATTCCCCGACAAGATTTTTAAGATCACTAAATCACAGGGGCACCCGGGAGCTGTTTATTCCCCTGTCTGTTTAGGTACAAAGAACGGCGGCCTTATGTTGGATCGAAAATGAACCCACTACTTGGAATTAATAAAAGATCTGTTACCGATTTAGACCCTGTAGAAAGAAGCCGCCAGAGGGATTTGAACCCTCGACCTGCTGATTACGAATCAGCCGCTATACCCCTAAGCCACGGCGGCAAAAATACTTGTACTCATAGTAGTTCTGCATTTATTAACATTTAGTGTGGTATGCCGGAATGTATTCGAAAAAAACAGGTATCATGAGTAACCCCTGATCGTGGTTACGTTATCAACTGACGGGCGCTCCCCTTTTGGTTCTATTTTCCCGAATTTTGATTCAAAATCTGCCATTGTTTTCTCAAGGACTGCAAGGAGGTTCTTTGCGTGGGTAGGGGTAATACTCACAATCGCCTTGGCTCTTGCCTGGTTAACACCGGGTAACTGGTGAAGGAAGACAAAGGTAAATTCATCTTCCTTATAAGCGATCTGGATCATATTGCTATAAACCGGATCTAGTGTCTGTGGAATATTTACAGATATTTCCTGATTCGTCATACCGGATACTTATGTTCTGAATTCATAAAAACAGTGCTGACCGAATTCAACAGTTTCGAATATATTCTAATTTTGAAAGGCACACCGTATAACTGTCACAGCTCTGTTTCAACATTTGTATTCATAACCCACTGAATGGATAAGGGATCTAAGAAAAAAAGGAATAAGGATGGATCCGTTTTTTATGTATTCCAAAAATTCACGTTCTTTGCCAGATGAGCATAAACGTATTCATTGTGATGCATCATTGTAAAAGATTAATACGGTTAAGAGGGATGTATTCATCATGGTTCGGGATAGTGATACTGCGAAACGAAAAGAGATTCGGATACAAATTCCGATTTTCTTCAAACTCATGATTAGTATGCTGTTTGTTGCTACAATCCCTATATTTCTTCTGGGAATTGTTTCAATGGGAGGTACAGCAAGTATAACTGCAAGCTTAGGCCTCCAGACGACCATCATTATGCTGACGATAGTTACCCTTGCTATCGTTCTTATGTGGAGTTTCTTCCTTGCCAGCAGCATTACGGGTCCAATTGTAAAACTATCAAATATTGCGCAAAATATGAGCCAGGGTGAGATAAAAACATCAGAAATTGATGTCATGTCAAATGATGAAATAGGTGAACTTGTCACATCGTTTAATAAACTTATCAATACCTACCGCATTCTTGACACGCTCGCAAAGGATGATACCGGTAATAAAGAGGTCTGAATAAAAAATTCAGATTCAACTGGATCTCCTTCATTCAATGTACAAAGAGCATGAGGTATAGAGAGTTATGAATTTCGGGTTACATTGGGATCTGCCAGGCGGCCAATAGGATTTATTGTTTATGTAATATCCGGGACTTTTATACGATTGGTGATATGTATAAAAAGAAGAGACCACAATAAGTGAAAAGGGGTTATGTTCGAAGATATCCTTAACAAATTT
>JAPKXR010000035.1 GCA_026394715.1 Methanomicrobiales archaeon
CTGGTATCAGATGCTATAAATTTCCTCAATAAACGTGGTCCTGATCCTGCCTGATTAATCAGATCCTTCTGGATCTTGAGGAGCATCTGGAGTCAGATAGATCGGTGGAGCGGGAGCTGTCAATTACAATACCTTTTTTCCATTAGAAATATACGTTTTGCACATCCAAGTGATATTCTACCTGTTAGATTGAGGTGCAACCCCCCTAAAACAATACCCGAATGTGGGATTCTAATCCACTTTCGGCTTATGGTATCGCACTTCTTGTACGGGGGTTTTAATATGAAAAATAGAATACAATAAAAAAGTCACTAAATATTAAATATGCACAATCTCCAGTCCCGGTACCTTATCCATCAGATATTCCCCCAGCAACCGCCGGTGACACTGCTCGGCCGTCGGCTCACTGCACAGTAAACACCCGTTCTCCAGAATTTTCGCATCAATCTTCCCGATGACATTCCTCTTCACAAGCATCTCTTTGTATGCGCCCTCATATTCCGGCCACGAAATCTCTCCCTTCTGCCATTTTTTCAGCAACGATTCTTCCGGTGCAGCCTGGATGAAATAAAAATAATCAATCCCCGCAATGGCTTTTAGGAAATAGTCCAGATCGTTGCCCTTGGAAAAACCGGCAAGCTGCGAGTGATTGTTCAACCGGATGTCGATAAGAATTTTCACGTTGTTTTTTATCAAAAGGCCGAAGAAGGTCTTTGCATCCTTCTTGGTAAACCCGATAGTAAAAAGTTTCATCAAAAGCCTCGCATCAGAATAAACTCTTCTGGATCTGTTTTTTCGCACGTTTACCGGAAAATGAATCAGACATGGGGGGCATAGCGATCACCGGATTGCTGGTGTATGCCGGCTCGCTCACAACGGGAGGAGCCTGCACTACGTTTTCGATCTTTTCAACAGAAGGAACCGGCATAACCACTTCAGGTTTTTTCGGCATTGGATTCTCCTCTACGGGAGCCATATAATCCTTAGTTTTGTAAGCGATCTTCTTGTTTAGTTTTTCATACATGGAATCTACAGGGTTGACCGGTTCGCTGGAAATAGTGGCCTGCCTATTATCGATAACTGAATTGATCAATTCCTTTTCCAGATCTTCATTCTCCTGCAACTTGATTTCAGGACGTACATGAATGACCTTGATCCCTTTTGACTGGAGGACCCGCGAGATCAGGGCAAACCGGTGGCACCGTTCCGGCTCTTTCTCGGCACACATCAGAGCGATCTTCTTTCCGGTTGAAATGAAGGATAATACCTGTCTGATGCCATCCTGGAATTGTTCCGTGCTCTGAACTTTCTGGTAATTAACGGTGCCATCAGGATAGAGCAGGCTGGGATTTGAGTACCTGCCACCGATTTTATCTCCCATGTATTTGTAATCGATTTGATTCTTTATCAGGGATTTTTCCAGATTATCCTGATTAAAATAAAGATTATAATTACTGTACGGGGAACTCCGTACGTCAATGATGGTATCAATCCCGGTTTTCTGTAAAAAATAGAGGAACAACTCAATCGGGTAATCTCCATAGCCGATGGTAAAACATTTTTTCTGTACGATATCTTGTTTCATAGAAATGATTACCTCAATGTGATTGTCGGGATAATTCCTACGATAAACCGATAATGGTACACCGCATTTCCGATTTGGAATCCTTCTCCCACTCCGATTGTAATATAACAGTCATCGATAATTTTTCCATCCTCATTCTTTGATTGGCCGACCGCATTTTCATATGCTTTATCGGTAATTACCATATCATATATTCGTGAATCGTATTCAAATTTTAATCGATGCTGCTGATTTCCCTTTACTGAAGTTGTATGGATAATCTGTGTCTTATTTATAGAATGGGTTAACCGGAAAAAATTAAGTGATGATTTCAAAGGACTTGCCTTAATTACGTCTGCGGAATAATGATCTGAATACCGATCATCTTTACCAATAAACAAAGTCGTGGAATCATCTATGAGCCCAGAAATATTTCTTGAAATAAAAGGAGGAAGGACGGTCCATGGTTTACCATCGATAAATATGTTTTCAGGTTGGCAATAATCACCGCACGGATCACCAAAACTTACCCGCACACAATCTAATAATTGCGGTCCCGATTTTGCCATATTAAGCGTTATAAAATCTTCTCCAGAAAATGCTGATTGATCTAGACGGAGTTTTCCCCGTCCCAGAATATTTATCGGTCGTATCCATTCTCCTGTGGACAAATCTTTTCCAGCAATGCAATGACCATCATGCCTGCGCGAATTTGCCAGAATGACAATATTTTTGTGAACCATTAATGCCTCCCCCTTGCGGTCTTTTTGAGTAGATAGATCTTATTTCAGATTAATTTGCGGGTTAATAAACAATCCCAATTTAGTGTGAAATTGAATTAACTTCTGTTTATTAAAATCTCCCGCATTACTTTTTCCATTGAACCGCATTCAATCGACTCCAATCCACCCCGTACCGGGCACCCCTTTTCGTTCGCCTCATTCCGCTCCTATCCAGCGTGCGGCTAAAACTGAGCGAGTGGCGACGGGCCGGTGGTGCGAGTGGTTGACGCAAGCGATGCTGGGGAAGGCGTTTCGGGGTGAATTGATGACATGTGACGCACAAGTACCTATCATCCATAAGCAATAAAATACGGTTATGCGTGATATCTGTTGTCACCGTTACATCGCC
>JAPKXR010000081.1 GCA_026394715.1 Methanomicrobiales archaeon
GGCCGTATGTTGTATCCTGGGAAATGAAGGTTTACAAATTTTCGTAAAAATACGGATTTTTGTATCCGAAAATAGTTCGCTGGTTAAGCACTAAACAACATAAACCTTTTTTTGTCTATCACCGCAGATCACGTCGGATTATTACCTGGAATCATCGGAACGATGGAAAATTTCCAATCACTTATCATTTTTGCACCTCGTGCAAATTTTATTGTTTTAAAAACGGACCCCGGGCACCCCAGGTTCACCCGCTGCTGCGGCCCCGTTACACGGTCATCCCATGAGAGCGTGGGATCACGCGGGAGATAGCACCGGACGTTCCCACTATCGGATAGCGACCGATTTTTCTCTGCCCGGGCACGTCAGCCACCACAATAACTTCACGTTCCTGTCCCGCCGGGATCTACCTACAACATCCACGTGAAATGTAGGGGCAATTCTCTCCACAAAATTTCCGGACATGTGCCCGTGGACTAATCCCAATGTACCCATATTTTGGTCACGAGTTCATTTCATTGGGCGCCGATATCGCGGATAGTCCATACAACCGGCTGATTGCTCCACAGCACCGATAGATAATTCCCGTCTGACCTCTACGCGGTGATCCGATGGGATAACTATTTTCGGTTACTGATAGAGGTGTAGAACTATTATACTGAATTGCAAGATCGTACTGTAATGTTTATCTTGACGAATCGCCGATATAATAAGGATGAAGCCCAACAATAAGGAAAAATCCAGGGACAAGACAAAAAAGGCCTCAACATGGACCGGCACAAAGATTGCCCTCGTCGTCGTTGGTGTACTTTTTGTTGTATTAATGATCGCATCCACCATCCCCATGAGTGTGTTCTCATCCCTCAAGGGGACCCAGCCGGGCGATATGGCAACGGTGGCCTACACGATTTATGATGACCAGAACCGTCCTATTGTTACGTCGAATGTAAAGCTCTATAATGATACCCTGGCTAAAGGAGGCACGGTTTTCTATTCCAATCCACTCCAGGTCCCGGTTAATGTTACCACGATGAAAAATGTGACGAGAATTCCTGTCCAGTACCAGCAGTACCAGAATTATTTCGGATTATTCAGGGACGAAATGAACCTGATAGCAACGGGGCTTTCAGGGATGAAAGTAAACGAGCAGAAGCGGCTATCACTGGTAATGCCGAAAGATCCCCTGGAGACTCAGATAAGTGCTGATCAATTCGCCCTCCTTGTGAAACCTGTTAACGAGACACGTGTGAATGAACAGTTTGCCCTGGCACTCACGGACCACCCACAGATTAACCTTGATAATACGACACCGGTTGACCAGTACCTGCGGACGTTTTATGTAAAAGGGATCAGTCCTGACGGGCTCGATATGAAATACGGGTATTCAACGATTGATCTCCAGATTATCAGTCTCAAAACCCAGTAATTATTTTTATCTTTGATAATTGAGATTTTTTAAACCTTCAGGTACTGAAAGTAATTTTCCGTTTCCGTTGAATTAATGATTATTGTTCTTCCTGATGCCGTTTTGCTGCCGCTGGAACTCCCATGGTGAGATCATTTGGGTAACACCGGAAATTCGAGGTGCATATCGTTCCTGCTGGTAGAGAAACCGAACCAACCGGAATATTCGATTCCAAGGGAATTGATGGTAGGAGCTGTTCCTTTATCCGTCGGGGGTTGCCGTGTGTCACCTTCCCCTGATGGTGAGAGGACCCCCTAAAATGAACCATGCCGGTTGTTGGTCCGTAGTGAAAAAAATAATCGACTGTTAATTAATCCATGAGGGGCCGCAACGGGTCAGGCCGGGTAAGTATAAATTCGTTTTATGCGGCTTGCTACCGTTTTCCAGCCTTCTTTTCTTAAAACAGCTCCATCCCTGATTTTAATATGTGAGATCTTAAACGTCCTCCCCTCTGCCTTGTACACTTCTCCCACGACGAATGGTTGTTCACCCTTGCAGGTCATGGTGACCGGGATTGTTTTCCAGCCCTCATGTATTGAAATACGGACAACTACTTCCTCGATTTCGCGCGTCCATAGGGTGCTTATTTCTGATGCTATTGCGTGTTCTACCCGTCGCGGACCGGACTCGATAGATGCCACCTGGACCCCGGAAACATCTTCACCACATTCGGCAACAAACCTCTCCCCTACAGAAACTTTGTCGTCAGGCAGAAATTCGGTCCTGCAGATACGCGAGGCACCTTCTTTCGATACGATTGTTTTCACAAAGATTGGTTCGGGAATTTTCATTTTAGGCGTGTGCCAGACATTGCCGCAGCGGGTGCAGCGGACGAGCAGGTCATGGGACTCTGAAAGGATCTCCTGGTCGTCCTCTTCCCCGCATGCCGGGCAGCGTTGTTCGATATACATTGAATAGGAATAGGTGCGCTTTTTAATAAAGATGAAGGCAACAGAAACGGTCATCGCACATGGTCATCCACTGATCCGTGGGACACATCCAACGACATTTGAGGTGACAACCGAGGAGGAACTCACCATTTATGGTGACTGCATTATTGCGGTCGGAGCGGATAAGGGGGCTGCAGCACTCTCTTTGTTATTCCGGGATATTCTTTCAAGTGAAGGCGCCACCCTTACGACTCGCCTGATATGCCGGGACCTCTGCATCGAGGTGCGGTCTACCGGGGGGCCTGGGATAACGCTTGTACACCCGACGGACCTCGTATGGAGGAGGAGTTCCTTTTGTTGCGGCAGGACTATCGCGACCGGGTCGGACCGTGTTGCCCGGACGCTTCCCCGCGAATTGATCAATTACCTCTCCGAAGGTGCGACCATCAGGGTGGAAATGGTAGCGGAATCTCCAGGCAGGAACTGACGGGGATTGTTTTACCATGGCTCCGGGCAGGTTGTTCACCCTGTTGATGCGGGACTAAGGATAAAAAAAGAGTGAACGCCTTTTAAAATGTATAGAAAAAAGCATCAGGTCTCTTCTGCCCCGAGCTCGGTTATCTTCAGCTCCGCCTTGGTCAGCACCTCTTCACACAGGCGTATGAGGACAGCCCCTTTTTCATACAATTCGATGCTTTCATCCAGTCCGGTCTCCGGGTCTTCGATTTTCCTCATAATTACCCGTAGTTCTTCAAGCAGTTCTTCAAATTTCTTTGTCATGTGATACCTCCCTGACCAGTACTCCGCTCTTCCCGTCTGCAAGCCTGAGTACGAGGTCGTCCCCGGGTGTCAGTGACCGGGCAGAACGGACCACTTTTCCCGTCTTTTCTACAACACAGTAGCCCCTGTTAAGGATCCCCAGCGGATTTTTCCCTTCAATCGTCGCACGGACTTCATTCAGACGGAGGCGGCTCCCGGAAATTTTTCCCCTGGTAGCAACGAGGACCCTGTCCGCCATATCGTCGATGTTCTGTCGCCGTTCAATGATCCGGTACCCCAGTTTTTTCGGGTGAACCCGCTCCCGCAGCCTTGTAAGTTCGTCGAACGCCCTGTCCAGCTGGTTGCCAAGTGCCTCCCCCATGGCACACCGGTAATCCCGGAGTGCAGTTAAGAGCGCGTTCCGGTCTGGTACTGCCATCTCGGCTGCTGCCGAAGGAGTCGGGGCGCGTGCATCAGCTGCATAATCTGCCAGGGTAGTATCCACCTCGTGCCCCACCGCGCTTATCACCGGGGTGCTGCAGGACGCAATTGCCCGTACCACGTCAGGATGATTGAATGGGAAGAGATCCTCAAAACTTCCGCCCCCACGGGCGACAATGATCACGTCTGCCTTTCCATCGATCTTCCTGATTGCTGCGGCGATCTCTAGGTGCGCACCGTCCCCCTGCACTGCCGTGGGTGACAGAATTATCCTGAGCGGGTACCGGCGGCTGATTACATTTCTGATATCCTGTAACACTGCACCGGTCCCCGAAGTGACCACGCCGATTACGGATGGGTAGAGCGGGAGTAATTGTTTCTGTTCGGGATCAAAACAGCCTTCTTGTGATAGTTCCTGTTTCCAGCGTTCTACCTGCAGGTATTTCTCACCGGCCCCTGAACGTTTCATGCTTTTCACGTAGAGCTGGCAGGTACCTCCCTGCGGATAGAAATCGATCCGGCCCCCGGCGATCACGCGCATGCCATCCTCCGGAACAAACGGGAGCTTTCCGGCATCTGAACTCCACATCATGCATTTTATTACCGCACTGTCCTTACCGGCCTCCTCAGAAAGCGAGAAATAACGGTTTCCCCGTGAATGGTGTTTATAATTCGTCACCTCCCCTTCCACGAGGACGTCCTGCAGACGTTCGTCTGTGAACAACGTTTTAATGATTGCTGATAACTCGGATACCCGTAATACCGGTGATTTTTTTAGGGCATTCCAGCCATCGAGTGTACCCTGCCCGGAATTCATAACAGAGATATTTATTGCCTGTAGTGGATATTAACTACGATCATGGTCCATTTCTCGGTTTCAAGCATGTTTTTCCATGAATACCCCATTGACGAGGTCTTTGATCTCGTCAGTGAAACCGGGCTTGATGCCATTGAGTTCTGGCCTGAAACGCCTGATTTCTGGATCCGCGGTCAACCCATAGAGGAACTCCGCTCGTGTCTTTTGAATCACCCCGGACTATCACATAATACGGTCCACACCCCGATTCTCGATTTAAACCCCTGTTCGATCAACCCGGGTGTTGCTGCTCTTTCACTTGACCACGCGGTTGATTCATTCAGGCTTGCGGAAGCGATCCATGCGGCCGTTTTTACCTTTCACCCCGGGCGGCGGACGGCTAAGCGGGTCCCGAGCGCAGCAGACTACGTGCGTTTTGATCACCTGATTGAACAGATGCGCTGTGCGTCGCGGATGAGTGCGGTTAGTGTTGCAATAGAGAATATGGAAGTATCGGTAAACTCGCTCCTTTGTACCCCGGAAGGAGTCCGCGAGCTCCTGGACAAAGAACCATGGCTGTTTTTCACCCTTGATGTGTCCCATGCCATGGGAGTCTCCCCCGATGAAGTGATCCGGTATATTGAACTCTGTCATGACCGCCTGGTCAATGTTCACCTCTCGCGCTCAAACGGGCAGTCCATGCACTTACCTGTTGAAGGGAGCCCGGAGATCGAAACAGTCCTGCACACACTCATGGAATACGGTTACAACGGTAACCTGACACTTGAACTAGAGGACCGGAATTTTGATTATGAGTACTCTTCGGAAGAGAAATGCCACCTGCTGATGCGGGAACTTGCCTTTATGAAGAAATGTATGCGTTGAATGATCGCTTGATCTTTTGTTAATCGCTGGGTTTATTTAACCGGACTGCGATTATGATCTGTTTCATTACTTATGAAAGAATATATCCGATATAGTCCAGCGGCGAGGGACCGATGACCGATTACTATCTTAACATCGCCCTTTTTGTAATATGTCTTGGCCTGTTAGCTTTTTTTTCAAGTTCAGAAGTTGCGCTGATAGCAATAAACCGGGTTAAAGTACGGACGCTCGTCAATGAAGGGCGAAACGGTGCAGGAGCCCTGGCACAGCTCAAAGAGCACCCCGACCATATCCTGATCACGATCCTGATAGGTAGCAATATTGTCGTTATTGGAGCGGCAGCAATAGCCACGGCGATGGCAATAGAGTTTTTCGGGAGCATCGGCATCGGTATTGCGGTCGGTCTCGTCACCCTGCTCCTTCTCATCTTTGGCGAGATTGGCCCTAAGCTCTATGCAACAAGGGCAAATGAGAATTTCGCTCTCTCTGTTGCTCCAACCATCCTCTTTTTCTCAAAAGTGCTCACCCCGATCATCTGGATTGTTGACCGGGTAAGCCAGTCCCACCGGTCAAAAGGCCTGTCTCTCCCGATAGTAACTGAAGAGGAGATCAAGGAGTGGATAGATGTCGGCCAGGAAGGAGGCAGCATCGAGGAAGAGGAGAAAGAGATGCTCTACTCGGTCCTTGAGTTCGCGGATACTACCGCCCGTGAAATTATGACCCCCCGGATTGATGTCGCGATGATGGAAGATACCAACACGGTTGATTCTGCATTGAAACTATTCAACGAGACCGGGTTTTCACGGATCCCCGTGTACCACGATTCGGTTGACAATACCATCGGGGTATTGAATGTAAAAGATGTCTTCTCGCTCCTCCTGTCAGGGAAAAAGAAGACCTCGATCAATGAGATCATGTATGACCCGTATTTTATCCCCGAAACAAAAAAGATCGATGATCTCCTCAAGGAACTACAGGTCAGAAAAGTGCAGATGGCGATCGTCCTTGACGAGTACAGCAGCTTTGCAGGGATTGTTACCGTAGAGGATATCCTTGAGGAACTGGTCGGGGATATCCTTGACGAATTTGACCAGGAGGAGCCGGATATCCAGAAAGTGGGAGATGGTGTCTATATTGTCGATGCCCAGGTCTGGGTAGAGGACTTAAATGATGAGCTGGATATTAATCTCCCGTTGCACGAGTCGTATGAGACAATCGGTGGCCTTTTAATCGACCGTCTCGGTCATATTCCCCATCCCGGTGAGAGTGCCGTGATTAAAGAGGCCACTGCAACACTGGTCGTCGTACAGATGAGAGGGCGGCGGGTTGTCAAAGTGAAGATCATCATGAAGCCAGGGAACGGGGGTGAAAACGCCGGATGAAGCGGGGTAAGATTTCTGGCCTCCTGGAGGATGAGGATTTCCAAGACGGGAAGAAACGGATTATTGTGCTTGCATCAGGCAGGGGGTCGAATTTCCAGGCAATTCTCGATGCGTTTTCAAAAGGCAGTATTTTTGGGACCTGTGTCCGCCTGGTCTCGGATGTCCCGGGTTGCTATGCAATTGAGCGGGCAAAACTTTCCGGTGTCCCGGTCACCGTGGTAGATTACCGGGCATTCCCGTCAAAAGTGGCCTATGAAAAGGCCCTGCTGTTCGCGATGAAAGAATGCAGTCCTGACCTTGTGGTGCTTGCCGGTTACATGAGGATCCTCGGTAACGACATCGTCCGGTCATTCCATGGAAAATTAATGAATATCCACCCGGCCCTTCTGCCCTCATTTCCCGGCCTCCATGCACAACGGCAGGTGATCGGATACGGGGTGAAAGTTTCGGGTTGCACGGTCCATTTCGTTGATGAGGAGATGGACTCAGGGCCGATCATCCTCCAGAAATGCGTGCCGGTCCTTCCAGATGACGATGAAGACCTCCTTTCCGAACGTATCCTTCATGAAGAGCACCGGATTTACCCGGAGGCAGTGAAACTTTTCTGTGAAGACCGGCTCAAAATCGAAGGGAGGACTGTCCGGGTCCTTTAAAATGTCAAACTTTTTTAAAGACCCCGTTATGGAACAAAATTGATCTGAAACGATTGATTTGTAGTGAAAAACTTTCAGGCTTGAGTTGTGACTATTTCGTTTTTCTGATACACGTGTGACCCGTCCACCCGGTTCCCCGGAATTTAAAATGTAATAATGCCGGGTATGGCATCGGCATGCCAGGTCCCCGTGTATCGTCAGCGGGTATATCATATACGGAGGGCGTACATTAACAAGACACGTGACGCCCTAGGGAGGACCGTATGGCAGGAAGATCAAAGAACGGGGAGATTAAACGACTGGCACGTGAACGTATTGCGGTACTGTTCCAACGGGCGGATGAGTTTTTTCCCAAGAATCCAGCGTGGAGTGACCGGTGTGTTGTGCTAGCCAGAAAAATCGCCATGCGCCAGCGCGTGGGACTTGACTGGCAGTACCGGCGAAAAATCTGTCCGCACTGCTACCGGTTCCATGTTCCGGGTGTCACGATGAGAGTAAGAATCAGGAAAGGGAACGTCGTGATCACCTGCCTCTATTGTCACAGGCAGTCACGGTTTCCGACCGGGAGGTCGCATGAGTCAGTATAGTGGAAATAAGAAACGTGTGGATTCCCACGCGGTAAGGCCCCGGGTAAGGTCATCCCGGAGTATAACGGGTACCAGGCAGAAGGACGGAGAGAGAACAACCGGAAAGGGACGCAAATCCCCGGTGATAACACGTTCAATGTCAAAAAGTAGTGGAAATCTCATGCAGGACTTAAAACCAACCGTCTGGATTGGGAAGCAGGGTTGCACTGAACCGATTATATCTGAAGTAATTGCCCAGCTCAAAACGAGAAAGACCATCAAGGTAAAATGGCTCCAGAATACAGATGTCTCTCCGGAAGAACTGGCACATTCTGCCGGTGCACGCCTTATCCAGGTACGGGGCAGGACGCTGGTCCTCGAAGAGCGGCGCAGGTTATGATCCGTTAAAAAATTATATTTCTTTTATGGCTGATTATTTCGGCGCTGCTAGAAATGTATAAAAATGTATTGAACAAATAAGTAAAGACTGTTATATCGATATGGTGACAGTGAGGTCTTACAAGTGACAACAGTATATGATATCCCGGCTGACCTGTTGATTCGGAGGGTGGCTGAGGAGATGAAAAAGCGTCCCGAGTTCACCCCACCGGAATGGGCAGAATTTGCAAAGACCGGGGTGCACAAAGAGCAACCCCCGCAGGACCCCGACTGGTGGTTCATCAGGACCGCGGCCGTAATCAGGCGAATTTACGTCGACGGCCCGGTTGGTGTCGAAAGAATGAGAAGCTTCTATGGTGGAAAAAGGAACAGGGGCTCAAAACCCAGCCAGTTCCGCAAGGGGAGCGGTTCAGTGATCAGGAAGGCATTACAGCAACTTGAATCTGCAGGATATGTACTAAAGGACAAGACAGGGCGTCGTGTTTCACCTGCCGGGGCCTCGTTCCTCGACGGTGTCGCAATGAGCCTGAAGCAGGATGTAGTCGGGGCAACCCCCGAAATGGCGAAATATTAAGGGGGCAAAACTCCATGGGTGACGACGAGCTGGCCGAGATCCGCAGGAGACGTATGGCGCAGGTGCAACAGCAGCAGAGCGACCAGGGAGAGGAGCTGGAACGTCAGCGACAGGTGGAAGCCCAGGTCCACATGGTAATGATGCAGATCATGGAACCTGATGCAAGGGAACGTTTGAATACCATTAAAATTACCAAACCAGACTTTGCCAAAGCAGTCGAGCAGCAGCTGGTCCTCCTCGCCCAGAGTGGCCGCTTAAAATCGAAGATCACCGATCAGCAGCTGAAGGAACTCCTCCTCCAGCTGACCCCGAAGAAAAAAGAATTCAGGATCTCACGGAAAGGATGAACGCAGCGGTGCTCTTTTCCGGCGGAAAAGATAGTGCACTGGCGGCAATCCTTCTTGCCCGGGATTATGAAGTCGAACTGGTCACGTTCCTCTTTCGTTCCGGCCAGGAGGTAGTGGAGGTAACCGAGGCGGCTGAAGCGCTCGGTTTTCCTCACCGGACCTGTGAATTCGGACCGGACCTCCTCTCGCGCGCTGCCGATATGGTCATCGCCTGCGGTTTCCCGAATGATGCAATCAATATGGTGCACCTTTGTGCGGTTACCGCACTTGCAAAAGAGTACCAGGTCGTTGCGGATGGCACGAGGTTTAATGACCGTGTCCCGAAGCTTCCCCGGTCCGAAGTGCAACGCCTCTGGAACCTGTACGGGTGTTCGTATGTGCGACCGTTGCTCGGTTACCCGAAAGCTGAAGTAGACCGGCTTGTCGCCAGGTTTCTGCTGGTGTCCCAGGGAGAGACGGGCAGCATCGGGAACGGAGATTATGAACGGGAGATCAGGGCAGAAGTAAGGGCAAAGGGTCATGACCTGGGGACATTCTTCCCCGGGCACCATGAGCAGTCCCTTGTTATAAGAAAAAGATCAGATGGAGAACTAGTATGAGCAAATTATCAAAAGGTCGTAAGATCCGGTTGGCGAAGGCGTGCGATCAGAACCGCCGCGTACCCCAGTGGGTGATGATCAGGACGAAGCGTAATGTGGTGTCTCACCCGAAACGCCGGAACTGGAGAAGAAGTACTTTAAAGGTGTAGAAACATGGCAGACAAGATGCTGGAGCATATCTATATTATCCCCCTGCGCGACGTAAAGCGCTCACCGCGGTGGAAAAGGGCAAATACTGCAATCAAGGACATTCGTTCCTACCTCATAAAGCATATGAAAAGCGAGGACGTCAAACTCGATAAGACCATTAATGAACATGTATGGTCACGGGGTTGCGAGAAACCTCCGTCAAAGATCCGTGTCCGTGCGATGAAGTTCGAGGACGGACAGGTCCAGGCAGAGTTCGCCGGTGAGTAAGATGGAACGGACGGTCTCGTTTTCAGGTGATCCCAATATCGGAGTTTTTATGAGGGTATTTGATGATGTTGCCGTGATCCCTCCCGAGACCCCCGAAGAATTAAGGGCCCAGATAGCAAAGGCCTTATCCGTGGACCTGCTTGAGACCACGATCCAGGGAAGCCCGATTATCGGCTCACTTCTTGCCGGGAACAGCCGCGCTTTTATCGTCAGCGGCCTGGTAACCGAGGAAGAGTGTGATAAGCTGGCAAAGTACCGGGATGTTGTCACGCTTAAGCATACCATGAATGCGGCAGGCAATGTGATCCTTGCAAATGATTCATTTGCTGCAGTGCACCCTGAAATGCCCTCCGACATCGTAAAAGAGATCGGAGCGGCCCTCGAAGTCCCTGTGATAAAGATTACATTTGGCGGGATCAAGACGGTAGGCATGGCCGCAGTGGCGACCAACAAGGGTATCATTGTCCACCCGCGAAGCACAAGGGCCGAGATCCAGCGCCTCGAGGACGCGGTGGATATCCCTGTCGGCACTGGTTCGATCAACATGGGTACCGGGATTATCGGTACTGGTCTCCTTGTAAACACGCATGGGTACCTTGCCGGGAACGCGACAAGTGGGTTCGAATTGGGAAGAATTGAAGATGTATTTGGATTTTTGGAGTAAATTATGGATAAAAATTCATTTGAGGTGAAAGGCACCTTTAAAATCAGCGACGATTGGAAGTCGTACACAAAAGTAATTGAGGCACCGAACGAGGCACAGGCCAGGGAACAGACTTTCGCTGTTTTTGGGAGTAAACACCGCCTGAAAAGAAGATATATCACTATCGAGTCTGTCAGCATAGTACGTGGTGAATAACGTGGAACCCGTCGACCCGCGAGAAATGCAGGCACTGCAACGCTACCTCCAGGAGTTTGGCCAGCAGGTGGAGGTCTACTCCCAACAGCTCCAACTGATCGATGAAGGCCGGATGGAAGCAATGGCCGCGATTGAGACACTCAAATCCATTGGGGCTTCATCTTTTGATGAGGAAGTAGTACTGCTCCAGCTTGGCGGGGGTGCCAGTGTACGGGCAAAGATTGTAGAGCCCCAACGCGTGCTCCTCAATATCGGGTCTGACGTAATTGTAGAACGTGGTAATCCTGAAGCTATTGAGTACCTCCAGGACCGGATTACCGAGATGGAAGCATCAGGTAAGAAAGTTGCTGAGACAATAGACCGTATCAGGACACAGATGAACGAGATTGCCCGACGCATTGAAGCAGGTTACCAGCAGTCACAGTCAGCGGCCTCTCAGTCTGGGCAGGGCTGAACCTGCCGGGAGCCCGGGAATCTATGTTCGACAAACTAAAATCCCGGCTGAAAGAAGTCAGGAGCAAACTGGACAGCGGGATTAATGAAGCGGAAATCCGTGAGGGACAACCCGGACCGGTACCTGCAGCGGAAAAAAGTCCTGCTGGCGGCACAGGAATTGTCGACCGGGTAAAGGTCCTTATTGTCGACCGCGAACTGGTCATCAGCGAGTCTGACATCAGCGAAGCGCTGTCAGAACTTGAAATTGTTCTGCTTGAGAATGATGTTGCATTTCCTGTAACCGAGGAAATTATTGCAAACTTAAAGAAAGAACTGGTCGGGAAACGGCGGAAGATCGGTGAACCTGTCGATACGGTTGTCTTGTCTGCGCTGAAAAATGCTCTCCGTGTGGTCCTCGGGGAAGGATTCGACCTGATTAATTATATCAACACTCATGAACATCCGGTCAGGGTCCTGTTCACCGGTGTCAACGGGACCGGAAAAACAACTACCGTGGCAAAAATCGGCTATTTTCTAAAAAAGAATGGTTTTTCTGTTGTTATTGGTGCTGGTGATACGTTCCGTGCCGGTGCGATTGAACAGATCGATGTACATGCCAAACGGATTGGGATAAAAATAATCCAGCACCAGCAGGGGGCGGACCCCTCGGCAGTCCTTTTCGACACGGTGCAGTACGCGGTGGCCCATAACGTTGACGTCGTCCTTGCTGATACTGCGGGCCGGTTTCATAACCGCGCGAACCTGATGAACCAGCTGGAGAAGATCAGGCGGGTTATGAAACCTGACCTTATCGTCTATGTCGATGAAGCAGTCGCAGGGAATGATGCCGTCATCCGCGCCGATGAATTTGAAAAGACTGTCGGGGCAGATGCTGTGGTCCTCACGAAGGTAGACATGGACCCGCGCGGCGGTGCGGCAATCTCGATTGCCCATACGATCGGTAAACCCCTGATGTTTCTTGGCACCGGGCAGGGTTATGATGATATCTCACCGTTCTCACCCGATACGGTGATTGAAGAACTCTTTGGGGACGTGAATTGATGCTTGACAAACTTGGGTCTTCTTTGAAGGATGCCTTAAAAAAACTCGCCGGGAAAACGGTCATTGACCGCGCGGCTGTTGAAGAGCTGGTTAAGGACCTCCAGCGGGCACTCCTCCAGTCGGATGTCAATGTCAAACTGGTCATGGGCCTCTCGAATGCGATCAAGAAACGGTCACTCGATGAGGAACTCCCGAAAGGGGTGAATGTGAGGGAGCACGTGCTCCGGATCGTATACCAGGAACTTGTCAACCTGATGGGTGATGGCGGAGTGGTAACACTCGGCACCCAGACGATTCTCATGGCAGGCCTGCAGGGGAGCGGTAAAACCACGACCACTGCCAAACTTGCTCGTTACTTCCAGCGGAAAGGCCTTCGTGTCGGGGTAATCTGTGCCGATACCTTCCGTCCTGGCGCCTACGAACAGATCTCAACACTCTGTGCCAAAATCAATATCCCCTGTTTCGGGGGCCCGAAAGAGACCGACGCACTAAAAATTGTACGGGAAGGTCTGCCCTCAATGTCAGGCCTGGAGGTCGTGATTATCGATACCCAGGGCCGGCACGCGCTCGAAAACGACCTGATACAGGAGATTATCGACATCAACACCGTCTCAAAAGCTACTCACCGCTGGCTTGTTATCGATGCGGCACTCGGACAGCAGGCAAGCGAGCAGGCGCGTCGTTTCCATGAAGCGATTGCGATTGATGGCGTGATAATTACCAAGATGGACGGGACTGCCAAGGGGGGTGGTGCCCTCTCTGCTGTTTCAGAGACGAAAAGCGGGATCGTCTTCATCGGCAGTGGTGAGACGATTGACGACCTCGAACGGTTTGATCCCGATGGTTTCATCTCCCGGCTCCTCGGCATGGGTGATTTAAAGGCCCTCCTGGAAAGGGCTGAAGAGACGATTGCTTCCAGCGATATCGATGTCAATGCCATGATGCGTGGGAAATTCACCCTCCGCGACATGTATAAGCAGCTCGAATCGCTCAATAAAATGGGGCCTCTCAAGCAGATCATGAGCATGCTGCCGCTCGGGAATATGAAGGTCCCTGAAGGCGTCTATGATGTCACCAGCACCAAGATGAACCGCTACCGGATCATCATGGACTCGATGACCGGTGCAGAGCTCGATGACCCCTCGTTGATCAGCTCTTCAAGGGTCCAGCGTGTAGCGATTGGTGCCGGTGCCGCACCTGAAGAGGTAAGGGAATTAATCAAGTATTATAAAATGATGAAACGTGCGCTGAAGGGAGCCCGTGGTGGAGGCGGGAAATTTGATATGCAGCGCATGATGAAGCGTTTTAGTGGATAACCCCATGACTATTTTTGCCATCATCGGTCACCTCGCTGCGACTACGGGGAATTTTAACCTCAATGATATGCCGGGTGGTGCTGGCAGGATGGATGTCCTCTGTCGTTCGGTGAACTCCTCGCTGTTCCTCTCCCACGACCTCCGGAGAGATGTTACGGTCTATCTTGTTCTTCTCGGTGGTACTGACGCGCCAAAGACTATCCTGTTCTCCGGAGAAAAGGTCCGGTCCTTAAACCCGGACGAACGGAGTGCCGGCGCGCTGATAAAAAAGGCCCTGGAAATTCCCGTGGGAGAAGAGTTCCGCGAATCAACGCGGGGTGTTTACGTCCGGCGCGGCGGGCTTTTCCGCCTGCTCCAGGAGCATACATTTGCCGTGCTTGATGAGGGTGGGGAAGAGATTACAACGGGGACTTCATTTCCCGAAGCCTTTCTCCTCTCTGACCACCTGGACTTTACACCCGAAGAACTCGGGATGACAGGCAATTGCCCAAAATATTGTGTAGGCCCGAAAATTCTCCACGCGGACCATACCATTACCGTGCTGCTGAATGTGCTCGACCGCCGGAGTGTGCAATAATGGTAGTCCGGACATTATCCCTGGTGGCTGCCTGCTGTGACAATAGTTTTTGCAGATATTCGTCCTTTTGACTGCCGGTGGCAATCGTGCATGAACAAACCGTGTGGACGGAAGCTTTCTCCCGCCCCTGCACGATGGGCTGCCGCATTGCCAGGCTCCATCCTCTTATTAGAACAGACGTCAATGTAACATAGCGAAAAGACGTGGATTAACGCATAATCCTGCTATCACGCATATGTCACATCACCACCTGGAGATACCAGCAAATGAATGAAAAAGAAAATGGGGAGGAGTGTTGCAATGTTCCAATCGGGGGACCAGCATTATTAGAGAAAACAGGAGAAATTCTCCGATATGGCGAGATCTGCGATCACTGTCTCGGTCGTTTCTTCGGGAAACGCTCATTTGGGATCACCAACGAAGCACGCGGCCGCGGACTCCGGGTTGCGTGGGCACTGCATCGGGATGTCCCCTATACTGAGCAGGGGTGCAACTGCTGGATCTGCAATATGGGGTTCCAGCGTATCGGTGAGTGGGCCGCGCGGGCTGTAGATGCTGTTTTGGGTATTGAGTTTTCAACGTTCCTTGTCGGCACAAGAGTCCCGCCACTCATTGCAGAGAGTGAGGAGATGGTATGGAGTGACCTGTTCCTGGCAGACCCTGAACCCTTAAAATCTGAAATGAACCGGGAAGTTGGGAAACAGATCGGGAAACTGACTGGCAAAAAGGCTGACCTGGTACACCCGGACATTGTCTTTATCCTCGACCTGTCAGGTGATGCCGTGGAACTCAAGGTCCACCCGGTCTTCTTTGCCGGGCGTTACATGAAATATGAGCGTGGGATCCCCCAGACTCACTGGCACTGCCGGGAATGCCGTGGTGCCGGGTGTGAGCGTTGTGACTTTACCGGAAAACAATACATGGACTCCGTGGAGGAACTGATCGGAAGACCGGCTGCAGAGGCCCTCGGAGGTACGGGGGCGGTCCTGCACGGGTCCGGGCGCGAGGATATCGATGCACGGATGATCGGCACAGGGAGGCCCTTTATCCTTGAGATCGAATCGCCCCGAAAGAGGTCGATGGACCTTGCAGCACTTGAAGCCCTCATCAATGGATTCGCTCCGGGGAGAGTTTCGGTCACGTTGTCACGCTGGTGCGGGCGGGACGACGTGGAAACCATTAAATCGAACAAAGCGCATAAAAAATACAGGATCCTGGTTGAGGTAGACGGTACTGTAACGGTTGAGAGGCTCTCATCAGCGCTCTCCACCCTTTCAGGAGTCACAATATTTCAGCGCACCCCGGAACGGGTTGCTCATAGACGGGCTGACAAGGTCCGGGAACGTCGTGTCCTCGCCATTGAGTACATTGGTGCAGAGGAAGGCCGGTATATCATCGAGGTGACCGGCGAAGCAGGCCTCTATATCAAAGAACTCATATCCGGCGATAATGGCAGGACGCACCCGAGCCTGACCGAGGTCCTTAACATGCCTGCACGGGTGGAGACCCTTGATGTCGTGCAGGTGGAAGGAACAGATGAGGTGAAAGAAGATGGCACATCACAACGGCCCACGAAAGAAGACACGGTATAAATTTAAGAAGGACTTAAGAAAACGCGGCATATGCCCGGTGACCTCGGTTATTCAGCAGTTCGAGATCGGGGAGAAGGTGCATGTGGTCTGCGAGTCAAGTATCCAGAAAGGGATGCCACACCGGCGGTTCCACGGGAAGACGGGAACGGTCCTTGGCAAGCGCGGCCGTGCATGGGTCCTTGAAATCCGTGATGGTAACGCAGACAAGGTTGTAATTGCGAGACCACAACATCTAAAAGCACAGAGGTAAATAACCCAGCAGGTAGACGGCATGAAAGTAAAAGCAATCGTGAGCGAGGAGCGGATCACCTTACCGGAACTCCGCGAACAGTTACAGACAATGGAAGGCCTGCGTCTGGAATCTGGTAAGGAGATGCCCTATGAACTCCGAAAGAGCATTGAGCATGCCAACACACTTGCCAGGACTGATGCAAAAAAGTCGAGGGAGCTTGTCGGGGCGCTCCTCAAACTGGACAAGATGAAGCCTGATATCGCGTTTCGTATCACGAACATCATGCCGCGTACGCGTGATGAACTGCGTGCCATCTATGCGAAGGAAAAATATTCGCTATCCAGTGAAGAACTTGAAACAATTATCAATCTCGTAAAAATCCATTTCTGATTGGTTGGACCATGAAGGCTGACAAGAAGGAGATCAATGCGTTAGTACTCGATGTGCTCCTGAAGGGCCATCCTGATGATCCCCGCCCGATTTTTAAACGCGAGCCCGTTATACAGGCCATAGGGATTGAACAATTCAAGCTCCTGGAACTGGTCCCGAAAAAGGTAGAGATCCAGATCCACGACCTGGTCTACATCGGCGACGGCGATCGTGACAAGATTGAGCGGGTAAAACGCCGGATCAGCTATGAGGAGCTCACCCATACGGCACTTCTCGAGTTACCGTTCGTCATCGAACAGCTGGTGAAAGAGCACGAGGCTGATTACATTTCGTTCTTTAACAAGTCCATCTCTATCAGCCCGAAGCTCCACATGCTCCACCTGCTCCCTGGTATCGGGAAGAAACTGATGTGGGAGATACTGGAAGCACGTGAGAAGAAACCGTTTACGAGTTTTGCTGATATTAGTACAAGGATAAAGTCAATTCCACACCCGGAAAAGATGGTTATCGCACGGATCATGGAAGAACTCCAGGACCCTGATATCAAGTACCACGTCTTCACCTCGAAATGAAGGCCCCAAAAGACCAGCACTTTCTGGTCGACAAGAACGCTGTTGAGCGCATTGCAGGGCTTGTTCGGGTAGAAGGCCGGGTTGTTCTCGAGATTGGTCCGGGTACCGGTGTCCTTACCCGTGCTCTCCTGTCCCGTGGAGCGTATGTCAGGGCGATAGAACTCGACAACGGACTCTTTTCTTACCTGCAAGAAGAGTTTGCAGGTGAGACCGCCTCGGGAAAACTAATGTTAGTCCGTGGCGATGCCACAAAATGTGAATTCCCTGCCTTTGATATTGTTATATCGAACCTCCCGTATTCAGCCTCATCAAAAATTACCTTTCGCCTCCTTGCCCAGGGGTTCGAGACGGCGGTACTGATGTTCCAGAGCGAGTTTGCAGAACGGATGCTTGCTCCTGTCGGGACTCCTGAATGCGGGAGGTTGTCTGTCATGGTCCAGACGTATGCCTGTGTTGAGCGGTGTTTTGAACTGTCCCCGAAAAGTTTCTCACCACCGCCACAGGTCCGCTCTATGGTAGTGAAGATCCATCCCCGGGGGCCGATTTTTCCAATTCATGACCGGCAGTTATATGCGGACGTGGTACGCGCATTGTTTTCACACCGGAGAAAGACCTCGAGAAATTGTCTGAAGGGGTCATCCGGGATGCTTGACCGCACTATGGTCGACCACCTGTTATCTGTAATCCCCGGGGAAATCCTTTCATCCCGGCCTGAAGAACTGTATCTTGAGGATTTTGCGACGATTACGAATATGGGTGCGGAATTCCGGGATCGGGGTAATTCGAGTGCATGTCGCTGATGGTTGAGACAACGGAGGATATGATTGAAAAATCTGTGATCCGGGATTGCAAACAAGTGTTATGTGGATTACAATGAAATGAAGAAAATACCCCTGTCCGTAATCTTTGATCCAGACCAGGTGTATCAGCCTGAGACGGATACGTACCTACTTCTTGATGTAGCCCTTAAGGAGTTCAGGTCGGGTGATCGTATCCTTGAGATCGGTACTGGATCGGGCTATATTGCAGCCGGAATAATGGGGCTGATACAATCTCAATTGGAAGGTAACGATGAGTCCAGCTTCGTTGTTGGGACCGACATAAATCCGCATGCGGTTCGTTGTGCCCGGGAGAAGGGCGTGGAAGTGGTCAGGACCCGTCTTTTTGATGGTTTGCGGGGGTCCTTTGACCTTATCGTTTTTAATCCTCCTTACCTGCCGACCCTTGATGAGGAAAAGATTGATGACTGGCTGGAATACGCCCTGGATGGTGGCCCGGATGGTCGCGCGGTGCTGTCCAGGTTTGCTAAAGAGGTTGGCATGGTCCTTGCACCGGGGGGACGAGTTCTATTGTTGATATCGTCGCTTACCGGGGAAGAAGCGGTTATTGAGAATTTTACGAAACTTTCATACAAGGTTGAGATCGTGACAAAAAGAAGAGTGTTTGATGAGGAACTCATCGTCCTCAGAATCCGGAAAAACGAATCCTTTAATTAAGTAAGATCAACCTGAATACTCAGCTCACCGGCGATTTTTGCCTGCTTTTTATCACAGGTAACCAGTGTGGTGTCATAATGCTGGGCTTGTGCGAGAAACAGGGACTCGTATACAGGCAACTGAAATTTCACTCCAATTTGAAGTGCCTCTTTCAGGTATTTGATATCCGGTTCGATATTCACTATATTTGCCTGGAACAATTTTTCCATAGCACTAAACATTGTCCATCCCTGCTCTTCCCGATCACCATATTTTGTGACATGCTTCCAGATCACATTTGTCGATTCTGTGATCAGCATTCCGACTCCGAAAAGATCAGAATCTGGTGTGAATAATTCCCCTACTATTTCCCAATCTTGTTCCCTCATTAGGAATTTACAGAATGCAGACGTATCAATGACTGTCACGGTCTTCCCTTACCATTTGTGCCGCAGTTCCCTTCGGGGTTTTTGGAAGGGATTCGATCATCCTGATAACTTCCTCCATCATGACTCTTTTTTTCCTTTTTTCAATTCTTTTCTTCAGGAATGCTTTGATCTCCTCGTTCCAGTTAATCTCAGTTTTTAACATTTCCATTTCATGTTTTATTTCAGAAGGCACCCGGATACTAATCACCGATGTCATAAGTGTATACTTACTCGTAATCATATATATTAACTATATCAATTACACTTTTGTAAATACAATGGCTTAAAAATTGAGTGGATCCATGTAATCGAGGGGTAGAAGACTAACTTCACAGAATATCTTTTTTTGGTCTGGCGAAGAAACAATGTATGCTTTTCGGCTCATCGGGTATCAGGTGCAAATTTTCATTGGACCTGGTCGAAATTGCACTCAGTGCCGGATTTGCAGTTTCTGCCCACGCAGAGACTGTTGTTATCGGGATTGATACCCGGACAACAAGTGATATTATTGCGAATATTTTTATCGCGGGTTGCATAGGGAATGGTGCATCGATACAATCCTGCGGTGTTGTGCCAACACCCGTGGTCGCCTATGCCACTCGCACCGCTTCGGCAGGCTGCATGGTGACCGCATCCCACAATCCTGAAGAATACAACGGCCTTAAATTGTTCAACCCGGACGGGTCGTCGTTTACAAAATCCCAGCAGGAGACCCTTGCCAGGTTGATTGAAACTCCGCACTGGTCTGACTGGGCCAGCCAGGGTGACCTGTGTTGTTACGATGCAATTACCCCGTATACGGATTCAATCCTGGATAAGGTGCATGTACGTCATGAACTGAAGGTTGTCCTTGATTGCGGTTGCGGTGCTGGGAGCACCGTTTCGCCGGCCCTGCTTACCGGTCTAGGCGTGATCCCCGCCTGTCTTAACTGCCATCCTGGCGGTCATTTTGCCAGGCCCTCAGAGCCTGTCGAATCCAACCTTCAATACATCCCGGGAATGATGAAGACGACCGGTGCTCAGGTTGCCGTGGTCCATGACGGTGACGCTGACCGGATGATGGCCTTCGATGAAAAATGTCGTTACATTGACGGTGATCACCTGATGATGCTTTTTACATCCTATCTTGGAGTAAAGAAAGTCGTTACCACGGTGGATGCATCGATGGCCATTGAAGAGATTACTGAGGTCAGGAGGACCCCGGTAGGGGATAGTTTTGTATCAGAGGAGCTCCTTTCCTGGGGAGAATTCGGGGGAGAGCCTTCCGGTGCATGGATCTTTCCC
>JAPKXR010000137.1 GCA_026394715.1 Methanomicrobiales archaeon
GATTCGCGGAAAATTCCCTGTAATTTAACCGATAATATTGTTAACCGCGGCGGAATGGTGCATATTCATTGATGGGTGCGTGAGTGTACCCGGTTAATTTGTGAAAGGAAGCCAAATGATTAACTTTCAGTTCATCTAATATTATTCTGGTACCCACAGACTGATAATGCCGATTTCCAAATAGTTATGGATGAATCACCACCTGCTTTCCTCTCTGGCCTTGTAAGGTCTAATTTATGGGATGGTATGCACGAATAATAATTCAAGCAGCAAAAGGTAGCTACGCGAAGCCCGTACCTGGTAATTTCAATTTTAAAAAATCGTTGATCTATGAGTCGCTTTTTTTTATTGTTTCCTTCTGTAGATGCGTAAATTCATACCCCCGGTTCTACCAGATTTGAAACAGCATTTTCATGTTTTCTGGTGTGAACATTTTGGCGTTCATGTTCGTTTCTATTAAAAGTATAACTGATATTGTCACTGGGTGGGATTACATGAATGTTGTCTGATTAACATGATAGGATGGGTACTGCACTGCACTACATCAATAGCATTACCCAGGATGCATTTCAGAAATATGGTGTCCGGCCATAAAAGACCGGTAACAGGGTCTTACAAATGGTATTCTTTATGCGATACGGTGTAGGATAATTATTATACGTAATCAGGCTCATGTTTACCTTAAGGGTCTCAATGATGTGAAATAATAGTGATATCATTGGGAATGGTTTACTCAGACCCGAGTGGGGGAAAACGAATGGCTGAAATTATTAAAAATCCTGATATCCCGGTTATGACCACTGAAGAACGTGTCGTATCTCTTGAACGAAAAATGAAGGAGATGGAAGCGCTGGTCAAAGGGTTGACAGAAGAACTCCTTGATCTCAAGTCGATCGCCATGCGGCTGAATAAATTTTCGGAAGAACGGAGACAGGAGCTCAAGATGATGAAGCCTTTGGCCCAGTCAGAATCAGGATCAGGGACTGTCGTAATGCAGAAAAAAGGGACAACTCCTGAACAACCATTGGTTGCGGCAGTGGAAGAGAAACGTATGGACATGATCATGCAGCCCGACGGTACGATGAAGATGGAAGAGCGTCGTGGGGACAACCACTATATCGTTGCATCTGCTGGATTTGCCAGCCGAAAAAAGATGGGGTCTTCGTCCGAACCTAAAAAGAGCAGTCTTATCGTTGCAGAGGACGATGAATCGGAATCGTCAAAAAAATAGGCAGGTGCCCTGTATTTGTATATCAGTGAGCTCGAGATCGATAATTTCAAGTCATTTTCCAAGAAGACAAAGATACCATTTTTTGAAGGATTTACGGTAATCTCGGGTCCGAACGGGTCTGGAAAAAGCAATATTATTGATAGTATTCTTTTCGTCCTTGCGCTTTCCAGCTCACGAAGCCTTCGCGCGGAGAAATTAACTGACCTGATCAACCTGAACTCAGGGAAAAATACCGCTGAGGTATCTCTCACTTTTTCTGAAGGCACTAAAATCCGTCGCCGTATCAAGCGGACCGTAAATGGATATTACAGTTACAATTACCTTAATGACCGCCTCTGTAAACAGACTGATATCATTGAAACTCTTGCAAAATTTGGCATTAAACCTCACGGGTACAACGTGGTGATGCAGGGGGATATCACTCGTATCATTGAAATGAGCGATTACGAGAGGAGGAAAATTATCGATGAGATTGCCGGGGTGGCGGAGTTCGATTCGAAACGGGACCAGGCACTGGGTGAACTTGAGGTTGTCAGGGAGCGGATCGAACGTGAGGAGATGTTGCTCATCGAGCTTAACAAGCGCCTGGTCGAGCTGAAGCAGGAACGTGAACAGGCGCTGAAATACCAGGAATGGCAGAACAAACTTCGGTTTTTCGATAATGCGCGACTCGCCGCGACTATCCGGGAGCGCGAAAAAGAGACTAAAGCTCTTTTGGGATTGATTAAGGGGCAGAATATAGAAATTGAGCAAATTCTGTCAGATCGGAGTATCGAGGAAAATGAACTTGCCTATCTCCGGGCTGATTTAAAAGAGATTGACGAGCAGATTAACCAGAAGAGTGGTGCAGATTACCTGAAACTGTTATCATCGCTTGAAGAGTTTAAAGGTTCGATAAAAGTAGCTGAACTGACCATTATTCGGCTCCAGCGGGACAAGGAAGTGAATCTCGAAGCTATTACCCGCAATTACCTGGATACCAAGAGGGCTGATACACGGATAACCGAATGCAACGATGGGATCCGAAACCAGAATATTGACCGGACAAATCTCGCCATGGAGGTGGCGACTGCACGCGCAAAGTTAGAAAAGACAGAAATTACGATCAAAAACGAGAGCAAAGAGGCAGAAGGGTCGCGTGACCAGTTGTTCTCCCTGATGAAAACGATTGAAGAGAAAAGGGGTGCACGTTCGGGTATTATTCACCAGCAGGATATGCATATTGAAAAAAGCAGGATGAGGACGACTGAGAAAGAACGGCATGCGGAACGTATCAAGGTGATAGAAACAAATATTGCAGAAAAATTGTCTTTAAAGGAATCCTTGGTCGCGGAATCAGAGAGCGGGGAAGAAGGTCAGGGAAAACTTACACGGGAGTTGTCAGCCATTGAGAGTGGGTCCTTTTCAAAGCGGAAGATGCTTGAAGGCACAAGGGAGGAGATCCAGATGCTTGAAAAGGAGGTTGTAAGGCTTGAAGCTCAGGCACAGGCGCGTGGTGAAGCGGGGGGGAGTGTCCTGAAGACTGTCCTTGCTATGGGGGGGGTTATCGGAACTGTCATGCAACTTGGCCAGACTCCGCCGGAGTATGCGACTGCGCTGAATGTAGCTGCGGGGGGAAAACTTCACTACGTAGTGGTTGAAAATGATTCCGTCGCTGCTCAAGCAATACGGTACTTAAAAGAAGAGAAACTGGGCCGTGTCACATTCCTCCCGCTAACCCGTTTGAAGAAACCGGAATACCCTGCAATCAGAGATGAAGGGATCATTAACTATGCCGTAAACTTACTCACGTTCGACCCCCGATATCGCGACGCATTTGGTGTTGTTTTTGGAGGGACTGTTGTTGTAAACTCCCTTGACCGCGCAAGAAAAATGATAGGTCAGCATCGCATGGTCACCCTCGATGGTGAACTCCTGGAACGTTCTGGTGCAATGACCGGTGGATTTTTTAAGAAAAGTCTGAAAGGATTTGGAGCAGCGGTGGGAGATGAAATTGACCGGCTCCGGATTCGCATCAATGAACTTCGTGAAGAAGCAGGGGAGTTTGAATCTGCTATTAAAAATAGTAACTCCGTGATCGATGAAAAACGACACGCCAGGGCTGAATTTATCCAGATGCTCGATCGGAATCGGATGGCGTTGGATGAATACTCCCGGCAGATTGAAAATTTCATACTTGAGCGTGACGCTCTCATCTCAACACTGAATACATTTGAGGCAGAGATGCATACGGGCAGCCAGGAGCTCGCAGCACTTGAGAGGACCCTTGATATGATTACTGATGAAATTGGGCAGTTGAACATTGATATGGAGGTCATTAAAAAGAGGCTCGAGGGGACCCGGATCCCAGCTCTTACCGAAGAACGGGACCGTTGGAAGAAAGAGCTGGATGGACTTGAAAGAAGACTTCGTGAAAAAGAGTCGGACATTACTGATCTCCTCAGGGAGCGGCTTCATTTCACCAAGCGGATGAGCGATCTTAAAGAAGAACTCGATAAGGTCCAGGACCGCAATAAAGAGATTGACAGGGAGACGGGATCACTAAAAATGTCGATTGATTCAGCGAAAGGTGAGATTGGGGCACTCGAAGAGAAACAAAAGATGTTTTCAGGGGAACTGGATGGGCTAAGGGTGAAGCGCGAGGAAGCGATGGAACATTTTCTTGCATCTGAAAAAAAGATCCTGGAGTTCGAGTCCTTGCTTGAACGGGCGCGGATACAACTTTCAGCGCTTCAGGAACGAGAAAATACTCTTAAGCAGGAGATTGCGGACATGACACCCGAAGCCGGGGCTGTTACTACAGATCTTACTCTCCAGGAGATCGATGATGGTATTGCAGAAGCGGGCCACGCGATGAGGAAGATAGGTGCGGTCAACATGCTTGCGATTGAGGAATACGAGAAGGTTGAGAAACGCGCCCAGGACCGGACCGCGCGAAAGGACGTATTGTCGAGGGAGCGGACTACACTTCTTGATCGAATCGAGACATTCGGAAAGATGAAATTTGAAGCGTTTACAAGGGCATACCTCGCAATCGACGGGAATTTCAGGGAAATATTTGCGGCTCTTACTAGCGGTAACGGCCACCTCGTACTGGAAAATGAGGAAGACCCATTTTCAGGTGGCCTTTCATTTGCGGTGCAACCAAGGGATAAAAAGGTACATCTCCTGAATTCACTCTCCGGAGGTGAGAAGTCACTTACTACTCTGGCATTCATCTTCTCAATTCAGAAATATATCCCCGCGTCATTTTACGCATTTGATGAAGTGGATATGTCTCTGGATGGTTCAAATGCAGAACGTATCGCAAAGATGATCCGAACGAGTGCAGGAACTTCTCAGTTTATCATCGTCTCACTCAGAAAACCTATGATTGAAGGGGCTGATCGCATCATGGGGGTGACCGTCCGATCAGATAAGAGTACGCTGGTTACTGGAGTGAAAGTGAATGGCTGAGGAGCCTGTTGAAATTCTTGTCCAGATGGCCGAGCGCGGGGAGATAGATCCCTGGAATATCGATATTGTTGAGGTCACAGACCGTTTTTTATCGGAACTTGAACGGAGAAAGGAGTTGGATCTCCGTATTTCCGGGCGCACACTTTTCTATGCAGCGATTTTACTCCGGATGAAGTCCGATCATCTTGAACAACTTGCACAGGAGGTCGATATCAGTTTTGACAACGACGAGATACCGGATGAGGCAGATGACTTTGATTTTGAAATTGACGGGGAAGTAAGCGGGAGACTTGGTCCTGTCGACCGGTTGGAACGTGAGATCAAGCGCAGGCTTGAACGAAAACAGTTCCGGAGACATCCCATCACGTTATATGAGCTGATTACCGAGCTGAAGAATGCAGAAAAGGAGGAAAGACGAAGACAGCGTCTCAACTCCTATGGTCCTGATGAATATTTTGATGCAGATGATGTTGTGAGCATCGCGCATGAAGAAGGATACCAGGATGCTGCCTTCCGTGTGCTGTCCTGTTGCACAGACGCATGCACGGGCAGTGAGCGCATCGGCCTCACTGAGCTTACAGAGAAATTAGGCTGGAGCATTCCAGAAGTTTACATTCCTCTTCTCTTCCTCATGTTCGAAGGGGATATCCTGATGGAACAGGAAGAATTTCTTGGAGACCTCTTCATAACACCGCTTGCGCGTGCTGGAGAATAACGCCGTTCCTGGATTCTCAACCTGACTTGATCCCGTGAATCATTCTATTCAATATACTGCAATATGGTCGGATTTTCTAAAAATAAAGAATATTTTTAAAAATTTTCCCGTCGTGCGCTTTGCAGGATATTTTCTCTTCGCAACAATGTTCATATAGAACAAAAAACAACTTTAATTCCCGCACGGATGAAGGACTAAATAACCCGGTTCACCGGAATTAGCCCTGATTTTTCATTGGTTGGTGGAAGGTGTGAATCGTTATGACGTCTACCTCTTTGCCTCCAAAGAAACGATACGTGGAAGCCATTATATACTCATAATGGTAACATAGTAAGCCTCGATAATGATGAACCAAATACCCTGAAAGGTACAGGCTTGGTTCGGAAGGTACTGATAATGATTCACTGAGTGGGTTCAAAATTTCACGCAGAAAATCAGATAAACAGTATTATATACCTACACAGTAAACATAGTAAGCCTCGATAATGATGAATCAAATACCCTGCAAGGTACAGGCTTGGTTCGGAAGGTACTGATAATGATTCACTGAGTGGGTTCAAAATATCACGCAGAAAATCAAATAAACAGTATTATATACCTACACAATTAACATTAGTATCCTCTGTAGATGGAGAACCAAACACCCGGCACTGTGCCGAAATTGGTTCTGACGTTGATATCGGCAATGCGGAAATTTGTTTAGTAACCGCTAATTCCTCAAAAGTTTCAAAATTAAAACCGATAGTGTGCATTACTTAATTCTGGTTGATCCTGCCATAGGCCACTGCTATCGGGGTTCGATTAAGCCATGCGAGTCGAGAGGTGAAAGACCTCGGCATACTGCTCAGTAACACGTGGACAACCTACCCTAAGGAGGGGGATAACCCCGGAAAACTGGGGATAATACCCCATAGACTACAGAAGCTGGAATGCTCTGTAATCGAAAGGTCCGCCGCCTTAGGATGGGTCTGCGGCTGATTAGGTTGTTGTTGGGGTAACGGCCCAACAAGCCTGTAATCAGTACGGGTTGTGGGAGCAAGAACCCGGAGATGGATTCTGAGACACGAATCCAGGCCCTACGGGGCGCAGCAGGCGCGAAAACTTTACAATGCGAGAAATCGTGATAAGGGAACCCCGAGTGCCCGTAAATTCGGGCTGTTAATCTGTTTAAAAAGCAGGTGGAGAAAGGGCCGGGCAAGACCGGTGCCAGCCGCCGCGGTAATACCGGCGGCTCGAGTGGTGGCCACTATTACTGGGCTTAAAGCGTCCGTAGCTGGATTGTTAAGTCTCTTGGGAAATCTACCGGCTTAACCGATAGGCGTTCAAGGGATACTGGCAATCTAGGGACCGGGAGAGGTGAGAGGTACTCCAGGGGTAGGAGTGAAATCCTGTAATCCTTGGGGGACCACCTGTGGCGAAGGCGTCTCACCAGAACGGCTCCGACAGTGAGGGACGAAAGCTGGGGGAGCAAACCGGATTAG
>JAPKXR010000287.1 GCA_026394715.1 Methanomicrobiales archaeon
TGAGGAAAATATGGGCGCAGCCCATCTTGGTGAGGCAGAGTTTGGTTCAGGGGTATTCTACTTGTATATCTGCATCAACCGTTCTCTTCTTCTTGAAAATCTCAACAATGACAAGGACCTTACTAATAAAGGTCTCACGGCATTGGTTGAAGCGGCAGCAAAAATTTCACCATCCGGAAAACAGAACGCCTTTGCATCACGGGCATATGCATCGTATATGATGGTGGAGAAGGGAAACCAACAACCTCGCTCATTGGCCGTGGCATTCCTGAAACCTGTATCCGATAATGATATGCTGGTTGCTGCAATTGCCCGGCTTAATGATACGAGAATGAAGATGGATTCAGTCTATGGCCACTGTGCTGACGATTTCAAGATCATGGATGCATCTACGGGGGTAGGCACCCTTGAGGAGATTATTGCATTTGTGAAGGAGTAAAATGACCAAATTTCTCCTCTTTCGCCTCTACGGTGCGATGGTTTCCTGGGGGGAGATCGCTGTTGGTGAGTACCGCCAGACTTCGGACCCCCCCTCTCGTTCGGCAATTATCGGACTAATCTCGGCAGCATATGGGATAAAACTGTCAGTAAAGGGTTTAAGGTGGCGTTTCGCATGGACTCTCCCGGGATTCTTATCAGGGATTACCATACTACCCAGGTACCAGCATCCGGGACTGAGAGGAACAAAAAGTCTTTCACGATCAGGAGAGATGAACTTGCAGAACCGGATGAGAATATCTCAACGATCCTCTCGACACGCGACTACCGGTGCGATGCCATTACTACTGTATGTATTGAAGCGACCGCCCATGCACCTTATTTACTCTCCGATGTCGCACTGAAACTACGTTCCCCCTCATTTGTTTTGTATCTGGGAAGGAAGTCGTGTCCACTCTGTCTTCCGTTATTCCCATTTGTAGTAAGTGCAGATAATGCAAAAGGGGCATATTTCAAGTTTGACAAGCAAGTTCCGGCTTTTCCCAGCGGCATTAGCAATAGTCCATTGGTCCGAATATTCTGGGAGGAGGGGATAACTATGGGGATTCCCCCTTATATGTCCACGCTCCGTAGGGATGACCCGGGTTCGCGATCACGGTGGCACTTTCATAACAGGACTGAATACTCTGCTGAATTTCCAAAAAATGAGGTGATATCTGATGTTCATGAGCAGAGCACAACTTCGTAAGGAGGCAATTTATAATCATGATTTATCCCGCCTCATAAGTAGTGAGTACCACGTCCACCAAATGGTCTGGGACCTTTGCTCCGATTCACCTACTCGTTGCAGGGATTTTCTTTACCGGTACCGGGATGACTTGATTATGCCTTCGTTTTTTATTGTCTCTTCAAGGGAGTTGTCAGACACCCGCTGTATGTTCCATGTCGAAACAAAACCATATTCGCCCATTATCAGAAAAGGACTATATTTACAATTTTCACTCCGTGCCAATCCTATACGGACGAAACGCGATGAAAAGGGTCGGCAGCACCGACATGATGTGGTAATGGAGTGTAAGACTCGCCTGAATCAAAGGATGGTCTCGAATGATAAATTGCCTGGTCTTCCGGAAATTGTTCAAATGGCGGGGTTTACGTGGCTTTCTACAAAAGGTGAAACGTCTGGCTTCTCCATAAGAGAAGGAGATGTACGTGTTGAGAGATATTTATCGCGCAAATTTATCAAACCCGGGAAAAACAGACCCGTTCAGTTCAGCACCCTCGATTTTAACGGTATGCTTACGGTTACCGATGAAGAACTTTTCCTTAATGCCTTATACCATGGGATAGGACCTGCAAAGGGGTTCGGCTGCGGTCTCATGATGGTTCGCCCTGTCTGGACGTGACTGCGAGATGTTATTCGGAATCCGCCCGTTCTCCAAAAATGAATCACGGCCAGATTTATATCATATCGTAGGAATCCAAGGGGATGTCACAGTTATATTTGACGGTATGAATCCCATTTCATTTCTCCTGAAGGGAAGAAGCGGATACGTATATAATTTTTTTCTGATGTTATTACAAAACGAGCTTACTCTATGTTCTCAAGCAGAGCGGCAAATAGAAAAAATCTTTCCCTCATTCTGGTAAATATAATGAATAGAGTTCCCCACACTTTGGGGATGAACCGCCAGAGAACTCCTAGAAATGTAATTCCTAATGAAGTTCCCCACTTTGTGGGGATGATCTATTTTCTACTGAGTGTCTTCGATTGTACTCTTAAAAACGCAGAGGACCTGTTTTTATAACTGGCCTTCAATTCAGTTTTTATCAAAATAATTTTTACAATATCAGACGAAAGCTCATGAGATAAGATCGGATCGTTCATGGGAACGATGTAAGGCCCCTTAAATGCCAGAATTACGATTAAAAAAAATAGGTTATTGTTTGACTTCTAAGTCTACCTCGATACCACCCATTGTATTGAGTGCAAAGTTGTAAATGAATGCAACTACGGCACCGGCAATGAATCCGAAAATTACACCCATTATCACAGAACCAATGAACATTCCGATACCCGTAGCCGCACCAAGGCCCATTGATTCACCCATGGATGCAGCTGCTGCACCACCAACTATAGCGAGAACCAGACCCATAATAATTCCTTCAATCAGACCAATAATTGCCCCAAACTTTGCGACACTCATTATGCCTAATTTTTTTACTAAATATGCAGTAGTTGTCATAATTTCACCTAACTATAATCTTCATCATCATCCGTAACCATTAGCGGCACAAATGACATAGACATCTATTAAGAACTTAGCAGAATATAAATTTATTTAATTAACTTGCGAAAAAGCCTAAATAATCTTATTTTTATTAAAGTGTTCAAAAAAATCGGATTAAAAGAATGCATAATACGGTCCCCTCCATTCGAGAAATTTCAAACTCATCGAGGACCTATTATATAAAATTTGGGAGACCGCGG
>JAPKXR010000049.1 GCA_026394715.1 Methanomicrobiales archaeon
CCTCAAGGCATCTGGTGTATATTCCCTGTGCTCTTCTCGTTCGTATCTTTCCCGGGACAATCCACGTTGCTTTTTAGCTTGTCTGGGTGATGAAGGGTCTGTATACAATTACATTGATAGAGAAATTTGGGGTTACACCAAACATTTATTCCTTAATGGGCCAAATTATTCATTCATGGAAATGTCTGACGGGCTTGAACTGTCACCAAGAAAAGTCGAATATATTAAGTATTTCTTTGAAAAGGAAGGTGCAATGAGAACAAATGAGATTGCATCCCGGTTTAATGTCGATCCATCCACGATTACCAAAACAATAACAGAGCTCGCTGAAAGCGGTCTTGTCATGTATACGCGGTATCATGGGGTGAGTTTATCCGGCCCTGGCAGGCACTATGCAGAATTCCTGGTAAAGAGACACAGAATTCTTTCACTGATGCTTACTCATTTCGGACTGTCACATGATCAGGCCTGCATCGAGGTCTCCCGGTTTGAAAGCCTGGTATCCAAGGACGCAATCGATCGGATATGCAAATCAATGGGGCATCCGAACACAGGGATTTGCGGGGAGATTACCCATGACAGTGGCTGCAGGGAGATATGAATTTACCATGCAGAGAGGTTGAAACGAGGCACCCATGAGCTCTTCAATGATATCAGGACATATCCCTGATCTCAACCTGATCACTTATTATGCGGAGAAACAGGGCTCAGTATTTTCCCGGATAAGCCCGTGGACGAAGTTATCGGTACTCGTTCTCGTGATCCTCTTTATCACCCTTTCGGATACCCTGTGGGTCCTTGCCGGATTGTATATTGCCGTTCTTGCCACCTACGTCCTTGCCCGCCTGCCGGTGGGTAAACTGTTCGCCTGGTATCTCATTCCCCTGTTATTTGTCTTTTCCCTTGTCTGGATCATGGCATGGGTCCAACCTGGTAATCCGGTCATCTCCTTTGACCTGGTGGGAATCCCCCTGACACTGACCGACCAGGGGATCATCCTGGTTGCGACCCTCGTGCTTAAGGCCCTGATATCGGTCACCTATTCGTTCTTCTTCCTGATGACGACCCGGTATGAGCATTTCTCGGGGTTAATTTCCCGGGTGTTTCCAAACCCCCTGGACCAGATCTTTCTCATGGCATACCGCTTTATATTTCTCACCCTGGCAATGATCGGGTCCATGCTCAAGGCAGTGAGGTCCCGGGGTGGTGGCCTGGTCCACAGCGTACGGATGCAGGGCCGGATGTTTGCGGAAGTATTTGCGGTGCTCTTTATCCGCTCGTTTGAAAAGGCTGAAAGAGTCAGGAAAGCGATGGATGCGAGAGGTTATAATGGAAGTTACACGACGAATGTACGGATTCCAACTCCGGGAATACTGGAATACACGTTTCTTGTGTTTTTCATCCTGGTGATGGTTGCGGTGAACCAGGTGGCGCCGTTCAAAGGATGGTAATTGTACGATGAAGATGAATGAAACAACTACAATTGTTGCGGCGCATTGCCAGCAGGTCGATCCAGAGCGGGAGCTGATCCATGTCGACTGTGCGAGCCATATTTACCCCGATGGGAGCATCGGAATTCACGACATGTGTTTTTATGTACAGAAAAACGAGATTGTCGCACTTTGCGGTCCGAACGGGTCCGGTAAATCAACCCTGATCGAACACCTGAACGGGCTCCTGATGCCATCGCAGGGAAAGATCACGGTCAATGGAAACGTCATCAGCGGCGGGGACCGTACCGACCTCTGGAAAGAGGTGGGCGTGGTATTCCAGCAGTCTGATGACCAGCTCTTTGCCCCGACTGTCCTCGATGATGTCATGTTCGGCCTGCTTAACCTTGGAATGGACCGGGATGAAGCAAAGGCAAAAGCAATTATGGCGCTCGGGGAGGTCGGTGCGGTGGATCTTATTGAGAAGTTGCCGAATTACCTGAGTGGCGGCCAGAAACGGCTGGTTTCGATTGCAGGGATACTGGCGATGAGGCCCCTGATAATTGTCCTTGACGAACCGACCTCAGACCTCGACCCCGTTAACTGTGACCGGATAGAGCAACTGATTAGTGATCTCAAGACAAGGTTCGGTATGAGTGTCGTCATTGCCACGCACGATCTTGACCTTGCTGCAAGAATTGCGGACCGTATCTGCCTGGTCAGGGATGGATCAGTATTTGCAGAAGGGACCCCGGCAGAGATATTCTATAATACCGTCCTCATTCGGGAAGCCGGGCTGAAAATTCCGCTCGTCATCAATCTATACTTAGGGTATTGTGAAGAAATGGGAATAGAACCAAAATTGCGCCCAATTAAAGGTTCCGAACTAATAGCGCTACTGAAAAGACCATGAAGAGGAATCATACCGTCATTTTTGGTATAACTCCAAAAAATTCGTAATCATTATATTGTTTATCCGCTTATTAAAAGTGGAGACCGGCACAATGTGACCGGTGATATTCAATGGCTCATATTCATCTGGAAGATGGCTCTTTCACCCTTTTCTGGGTCCTGGCCTGGTGGACCTGCGCACTGGTGATAATCGGGATCGTGCTGTACCTGCTGAGGTCGAAGAATAAACC
>JAPKXR010000279.1 GCA_026394715.1 Methanomicrobiales archaeon
CTCCAATTAATATGCAGCCTTGGTTTTTTTCAAATAATTATTACAATTACCGACAACCGGATATGTAACCCGTTACATGAAAAGGACATATTGCAAACCCATCTGCAAAAAATAATGCAAAGAATTCAGATGGAACTACAATGCGATAATGAAAACTTAGCGGTAATCTTCATCGATTCGATAAATGCGAAGAAGGATAAAGCACTGAGTGAAGCCTATTCATCGATCTATCATTCCGGGGATTTTATCAAAGATTATTCGTGCATCCAGGATTGTCTACATTTTGAACAATCCCACCAAAGTAGTGGAATTCAATTGGCTGATTATATTGCGGGTATTTCCATGAACCGATTAAGAAAGCGAGAGGAGAGTATCCGGCTATTCAATGAATATATTTTCCCCGCATTGCGACGTTCGAATGATGGAAATCTCATGGGCTATGGTGTAATTGATATTCCATACAATGCGCTATTACGTCAGCAAATCAGTCAATTACTTGAAGGAGCATGTAATGAATAACGAGAACGAGAATAAAAAAATAGAAAAAAGGAATGAATAATGATCCTAACCTTCCCTGGCCGTGAATCTCTCACCGCTGACATAGCAGATGACAACCAGGACGTTAGTCTCTTGTACAGACTGGCCCGTACCCCAAAGGCAAAAGTCATACAAAAAACAAATGTATCACACAACAGGCTGACAACTACCATCATCGTTGGGAAGACGGGGGCACCATCATGACAAAACTCGACCGGATACAAATTCGTGGATACAAATCAATCGACCGGGTTGACATCAGGCTCGGGCAGATCAACGTCCTCATCGGTGGGAACGGGTCTGGCAAATCCAATTTTATCTCCTTGTTTTCGCTCCTGCAGGAGGTCGCCAACCGGCAGTTCCAGCGGGCTGTCTTAAAACGGGGCAGGGCAAACACGCTGCTCCATTACGGCACAAAAAATACGAAACTGGCAGGTACCCGGCTCACGTTCGGGCACACCGGGTATCTCGCCGCATGGGAACCTACCGAAGAAGATACCCTGATCTTTAACCGGGAATCCATATTCCGGGATACAGAAACGGAGAAACAACCGTCACTCTTTGATATCGATGACACCACGATGGACCATAAAGGTTACAGCGAGACCCGGTTGACAGAACCCGGGGCATTCACCGATGCCACGACCCAGCACGAAATCCTTGGTTCCATCAGGAGCTGTAAAACCTATCATTTCCATGACACCAGTGAGACCGCACCCGTCAGGATGACCTGCAGGATCAATGACAACTTATCACTCAGGCAGGATGCGTCAAATCTTGCTGCCATCCTCTATCTCCTCAAATTGACGGCACTACCGCAGTACGAGAGGATACGGAATACTATCCGGACCGCCGCCCCGTTCTTTGACGATTTCATCCTCAGGCCAACCCCCGACAACCCGGAGTATATACGACTCGAGTGGCGGGAAGTGGGATGTGATGTCCCCCTCTATTCCCACCAGTTATCAGACGGGACCCTGCGGTTCATCTGCCTTGCCACCCTCCTGCTCCAGCCGGAGGTCCCGCAGCTGACGCTGATCGACGAACCGGAACTC
>JAPKXR010000133.1 GCA_026394715.1 Methanomicrobiales archaeon
TGATGCGAATAATATCCCGCCGGGCCTGTTTGTCATTATTCCGACGCGCAACAACGAGCTCGTTATCGGGAGCCTTGTGCACCTCTGCCGGCAGTATGCTGAATCGGTGATCGTGGTTGACGAGGACTCGGATGACCGGACCCGGGAGATTACAACTGATGCCGGTGCACGCCTGGTCCGTATTAACCCGGATACAGGGAAAACACGGGCAATGTTCACGGGGTTCCAGGGGGCCCTTGAACGTGGCTGTTCCGCCGTGGTCCTGTATAACAGCGAAGGAATATTTCGTGCCCGGGAGATCCCAACCCTGGTTGCTGACGTGATGAATGGACTGCCGACCTGGTGATTGGTTCACGGTTCCTCGGGGGGGAGGAAGGGTATCCCGACCTACCGACCTTGTGTTGATATCGCACCATCGACGATTGGGAAATTATCCGGGCTTAATCTCCGTTCAAGCTCGGTGGATACGGTTTGAAGAGTAATTGGAAAAATATCCGTTTATATGTCATTCCAATTCTGCAGGCTCCTATCAAATTCCCCTGCGCGGTTACCTACCGGGGTATGTAAAACCGCAATCTCTATGTTACTAAACAACAGACTGTGTATACACAGTTTATGGCAACAAAAACTATCAACATAAAAGAATCGGCATACATGGCATTGAAATCTATGAAGCATGAGGGTGAAAGTTTCTCTGACGTTATTATCCGTCTCTCCAAGAGCGATCGGAAAAAGGTGACAGAGTTTGTCAGGTCACTCTCCCCTGAGCTCAGGGATGATCTGGTTGCATCGGTCATCCGCGTAAAGAAGGAGCTTGACGAGGCACGGCCCAGGGACGTGAGCTGGTGAGCATCGTAGATACCTGCTTCCTGATCGACCTGATCAAGGAAGACCCTGGTGCGATCCGATTTGCAGAAGACGAACCCGTATTAAGAACTACATCGATTTCAGCCGCAGAATTCCTCTTCGGTGCAAGGATCAGCATGAGACCGGACATCCTCGATGCAGCCCGGGGGTTTCTCGCCCATTTTCCCATCCTCCCCTTCGATACCGAAGCAGCAATTCTCTACGCAGATATCGCTGCAGATCTCCGACAGAGCGGAAACCGGATTTCATCATTTGATGAACTAATCGCTGCCATTGCACTCCGGCATAATGATGCGATCGTTTCCCGTGACACCCATTTCAGAGCAGTTTCAGGGCTGACAGTCATTCCCTACTGATTGATCGTTCCGATCTAAATCTGACGGTTGTGTGATATTAATTCCCCCGGCACTCTACGGAATGGACAATGGATGAAGCATGCCAGACCGATGGATAGGAACGACAGAAAGGTCGCTATTTTTTCCCGTGACTAGCTGGACATGACACCTGCGGTACCATTCGCGGTGCCACATCCATTCTCCTATCCGGATTTCCTGATCGGTATCCAAATGCCTTATGCAGTGAGGAGACAATGATGCTTTTATTACTGCAATGCAAATGCCATGGTCACTTTCTGCCATGTTCCAGGCAATATTGGTTAAGCGCCCATTTTGTTGAATGCCAGACCCCGCCTGTCTTTGTCGCATCCAGGAGTCCCTTCCGTGCAGCAAGGCTGAGATATTCCTGTGAATAGGGAGAGAGAACCGATAAGTCCCGCAGGGAAATGAGTTCATCCTGTCCCAGGGAAATGAGTTCATCCTGTCCAACCCTATCCATATCCAGCAATAGACCTTAGGCCAGTCCTGCCTGAAGATTTAGCATATATCTCACATTTGCAAACGGTATACGGAAATTTATGACAACCTGTTTCGTTTGAGTAACGAGAGTATAGAGTAATCGTTGCAAGGAGGGGAAGCGGCCGGGGCTCCGAAATAGCTACACATGCAGGAGCGGAAGTATTACGTCTTGAAACGAACAGCGGAAAGGCCCGGGCATTAAATTTCGGGCTTCGACATGCACGGGACCTTGGTTACACGACCGTTGTGATGCTTGATGCCGACGGGCAACATTTCACGCGTAATATCCCGGATGTCGTAGCGCTTGTGCTGAATGGCGAGGCGGACCTTGTCATCGGCGCACGTTTTATCAAGCAAAATGGGGATATCCCCTTTTATCGCAAAACCGGCCTGAAGGTGTTCAATTTTCTCACAAATCTCTTTTCAGAACAGCAGGTTACGGACTCACAGTCCGGGTTCCGGGCGTTAGGCGGGAAAGCATTGCAATACATCGATTTTGCATCAGAGGGATTTAATGTTGAGTCCGATATGATTGAACACTTTTCAAAGAACGGACTGGTTATCAAGGAGGTCCCCCTCAATGTCCGCTACGACGTCCCTCATACCCACGAGAAGCACCCGGTGATCCACGGGGCAGGATTATTATCCAGCCTGATCACGCTGATCACCTACCGGCGACCCCTGATCGCATTCAGTATTCCCGGGTTCATTCTTTTTATTGTGGGGATGGTGTTCGGGTCACTGGCGTTTGCTGAGTACTATATCACTTCAAAATTTTCATTTGTTTACACGTTGATTGGTGGCGTGTTGCTAATTCTGGGACTGTTACTATTTATTTCAGGCCTGATTCTGAATACAATAATGGTATTGATGAAGAAAGAAGCAAAGGTTAGTTGATACCGTGATCGCAATTGTCCTTGGGACACGCCCCGAAATTATTAAACGGTCTCCTGTCATCCGGGAGTGTAAGACGCAGGGCATCCCTTATTACCACATCCATACTGGCCAGCACTATTCCTACGAGATGGACAAGGGTATTCTTTGATGGGCTTGAGTTGCCAGGAGCCCACTACAACCTTGATGTCGGGTCCGGGCCCCAGGCAGAACAAACGGGAAAGATTTCTTTTAGGGGTTGAACGGGTCCGGGAAAAGGAACCCCCAGAGGTCGTGCTGGTGCAGGGTGACACCAACACCGTCCTTGCCGGTACCCTTGCTACAGCAAAACTTCATATTCCAGTCGAACATGTCGAGGCCGGGCTCCGTTCCTTTGACCGGAGCATGCCGGAAGAGATTAACCGGGTCGTTCCCGACCACATCTCGGATTATCTTTTTGCGCCAACCAACGCTGCCCGGGAGTATCTTCTCAACGAAGGGATCCCGGACGAAACTATCCACGTAACCGGCAACACCATTGTCGACGCGGTCTTCCAGAACCTTGAGATCGCACAACGGAAAGGAGATGCACTCTCAAGGTTCAGCCTTACCAAGGGGGAATATTTTCACGTAACCGCACACCGGGCAGAGAATGTGGATGATAAATCCCGTCTGCAGGGAATTTTCCACGGACTCCAGGGAATTCAAACGGAATTTGATATCCCGGTTATTTTCCCAATACACCCAAGGACGCAGAAAATCCTCTTCACCTTTGGGATTTCTTATGATGGCATCCAGATCATCCCTCCAGTCGGGTCCTTTGAATTCCTCCAGCTTGAGGCTAATGCCCGACTTGTCCTGACCGATTCCGGCGGAGTCCAGGAAGAGACCTGTATCCTCGGAGTCCCCTGCGTCACCCTCAGGGAAAACACGGAACCTCCCGAGACCATTGACGTGGGTTCAAATGTCCTGGCAGGGACGGATGCGGATCGCATCGTTATGGCTGCCAGGAAAATGCTGGAATCACATTGTGGACGGACCAATCCGTTCGGTGATGGAAAGGCGGGGAAACGAATCGTTGAAATTAGTAAGACAGTATAATAGTGAAAAAGGGTTCCAGGTGATTATCAATGCAGGCTAAAAAAATACTGGTAACAGGGGGTGCAGGTTTTATCGGCACCAAACCTGGTCGATGAATTACAATCCCGCGGACATGAGGTCATTGCTGCGGACCTGTACAATACCGAACGGGACAACTATGTCCGTGTTGATGTGAAAAATTACCGGCAGATTGAAAGGGTTTTTGAGAAGAACCGGTTTGATTATGCCTATCACCTTGCTGCAGAATATGGCAGGTGGAACGGTGAGGACTACTACGAGAACCTCTGGCAGACCAACTGTATCGGTACAAAACACATGGTCCGGCTCCAGGAAAAACTTAAATTCCGCATGGTCTTCTTTTCCAGTGCCGAGGTATACGGGGACTTCGAAGGGAAAATGACCGAG
>JAPKXR010000044.1 GCA_026394715.1 Methanomicrobiales archaeon
GGCTCAGCTGCCTCGTCTTCGCTGTAGACCAGGATATCCACTCCCACCCCTGGCGCTACACGCCCGATTGCATTTCTATAGCTAACCATATGTCTCCCCCTTTGATGTACAGTTTTCATCAGTACGAGAAGATCCAAGTCAGATTCTTCTGTCGCATCACCCCGTGCGTATGAACCAAAGAGAATAATCCGAGACGGATCGTCTACCCGAAGGATTCTTCTGGCTGAATCTTGAATCTGATCGTCAGAGAGCATGTCGTAGCAATTAACTTTTTTTATCTGTAGCAATATTAGTATTGTCTATCATATCATGTCTCGTTGGATAGTCATCCCACGTGTCACACTACCGTTTCTTTTTTCTTGCAGACCAAGTAATACCAGTATCTGCTTACCCAACTCATGTCCCGCCTATTACTATCCACATTTCTTTAAAGATGATCTCAAAAACAGCGTGGTATTGTATTTAGGGGGAATCCAGGGTTTGATTCAATGTCCCCTGAATCTTACTTCATTTGGCTTTTTTGCGCAAACCGCTCTACCCGTTCACGCCCGTCCGAAACCTCCCAGGCCTTCTCTTCCTTCCCGAGTCGCTCCCTGGTGCCGTAATTAAACAGGGAAAAAATATTGTTTTCATCCCATGTTCTGTATAAGAAAATATCATGTGCATAGAATGCCAATATAAAACCAGAATATTCCTGATGCTTTCTCATACCACATTGCAGGAGATTACACAAAAGGTCATTGAAGTAGCAAAGCCCCGGAAAATTATCCTCTTTGGTTCATATGCCCGAGGAGAGGCAGACGATGATTCTGACCTGGACCTTCTGGTTGTTGAGGAAACAATCTTCCATAAAGGGAAGGAAGCTATGAAAATCCGGAACGCAATTGGAGGAGTTGGATTAGGAGTCGATATTTTGGTATGTGCAGAGGATGAGCTCGAGGATTGGTCTCACATACCCGGGAGCACCATTTACTGGGCTTTACGTGAGGGAAAAGTAATCTATGAAGTCTGCTGACTATGCGATATTTCTCCTCCGTCTTGCTGAAAGTGATATCGCAGCTTTCCACGTACTGTCTATAAGTCACGATGTCCGGGAGGAAACCGCCATGTTTCATGCCCAACAGGCGGTTGAGAAGATGCTCAAATCAGTATTGATCAGAATGGGTGTCGAATTTAGAAAATCCCATGATCTTATTGAACTAGCTGATAAAATTGAACGTCATGGAAAACATCTCCCAATAAAGAAAGAAAGATTAAGTCAACTTATCCCGTACGCAGTAGCTCTCCGGTATGATGATGATCAGACTGGAAATCTTACGTTCGAGGAGGCTGATATGATTATAACTGTCATCCGGGAATGGGTACTAACCCTTTGATATCTTCTCATATTTTTCAACTCAATTGACCTATTCCTGCTTTGGTCAGATAATGATAAAAGCCAACGTAAAAACAGTCCCACAGCTAGTCGCACAATTGTGTAAGGTAATGCCAGAGCCTCATCATTGAGGCCCCTTGCTCGTAAATCCGGCGGGTACGTATCTTTTCAGGCGAGGTATACCCCGGGTCGAGGGCGTAATTTCCGGTTGGGTTGAAGGGTGTAACAGATAAGATCGAGGCCTCTGGTTGTCCACCCGATACATTGCATCGGTCTCTTCACCACAGGTGCCGGCAAGTCCCATGAATGAAGGTCAGGCTATCGGAAACACTTCGCCCCTGCCCGGCTGGTGCAGGATTATTGGCAGATGCTTTGCGTAGAGCATGAAATCTTTATCTAAAGAAAAGATTTCTATCCCTGCTTCTGCACCAGTGGCACAGATGAGAAAATCGGCATGTGACCCCTGGACCCCGGCTCTCCGGCAGATATTGTAAAACTCTGCTGCTCGCCCATAATATTCCCGGGGCAAAGGGAGATCTTCAAATGCCTGCAGTTTTTCTTTCAGTGCATCATACTGCACAGGGGATGATATGCCTGATAGCAATTCCTGCCTGATGGGGCCGATCATCACTACCTTCACGTCATTAAGGAGATCGGTTAGTTCCCGGACCTGAAGTTGATCGTCCATTGGCCGGGTACCTGATCTTCTTAGTGCTAATGACCATATGGAGGTATCAACGAGAATTTTCATCAGCGTGCTCGTGATTTCTTATAATCGTAGTCCGGATCGTAATCCACTTCTCCAAAGAGTGTAGTAATCCGGACCTGTTTTCTTCTCTGGATATACTCAACAAGTGCTTCCGTGACTGCGGCTTTTTTCGTTTTTGCCCCACCGATTAATTGGGCCTCAGCAATGAGATTGACATCCAGCGCAAGGTTTGTAGCCATATTACACACACCTCTACACTTTTTGTTACACAAAAAAAGGTGCCTCAATATTTAATCCAGCGCAAGGTTTGTAGCCATATTACACACACCTCTACACTTTTTGTTACACAAAAAAAGGTGCCTCAATATTTAAAATTTTGTAACCCGTTGGGATAATGTACTGGTCTTGCAGAAAATCGCTTTCCCCTTTCACGCCCGTCCCTAACCTCCCACGCTTTCTCCTCTCCCCGATCAGCCCCAGGTACCTGGCCTTGGTATGGGCCAGATCGCAGAGATACTCAACCGGGGTATCAAGCGTTCCTGGCTCAATCCACGACTTCCTCGGGCACTGTTCGCAGAGTCCGTTCAGAAAACAAACTGCACATCGCCGGAGATAGTCCGGATTCGTTGCTTTCGATCCGGTTCCGAATCTTTAATCACGAAATGTATTCAAATGGATCTACAATCGATTGATCAACATGCGTGAACATTAGCAGGTTGTTAGCATTCACGACACATGACTTAAATAAAATTACGTGTCTATTCAGTTAAGGAGCATGAAGGATGGGAATACAAAAGCAAATAAAAACGTGGAACACACCGCAATTAATCATACTTTCAAGGTCAGAAAAGCAGGAAACTGTTTTGGCTGCATGTAAGTGGTCGTTACAGGGCAGTAGTGCAAATAACATGTTCGAGTTAAGTCAGGTTGATCAGGCAGAGTGCACGCAGTGTAATCTCGCCAGCCAAAGTTGACACCACACCACCTTGACGTATCGTTCGTTCCGATTATTTTATGAACCCGTTTCCTTCGAATCCGCCGGTCAATGACCAGCGAAGTCGAACCAACCAGCGTCCAAATTTGAAATTCCAATACTGCTCAGTACCCGGAACCAGTACCGTCGGATCCCGCCTTTTCTGCTAACGAGTCCTTAAACCCCGCCCCACAACCAGTTGGACAATCGAGTCACATACTGCACAGAGCCTCGTCGTTGAGGCTCCCTGCTTGTAAAGCCGGCGGGTACGTATCTTCAGGCGGCGCACACTCCCGGCAGCGGGGTGCAGTCTTCGGATGGAGTGGAGGGTGTAACCGGGGATGTCGAAGCCGACGGATGTCTGTTTTATGAACCGCTTCGTCTCATGGAGTATCAGGCCAAGTGGTGCCTGCACCTGACGATCCGTGCGGATGACTGTCCGTAACTAACACGGCAGTTCCCGTGCCATCTGCCGAATTTCATCCAAACGGTCTTCTCCCACCCTGCGTGTGGCACAAACGGACGGATCACGGGCGCCAGCAGTCGATTTCGGATAGTACCCCGATAGGTACAAGAATAATGAAGTCTATTAATCATACTAAATCGGGATCACCATGCGGTTCTTAGATGTCAAAACTGATTTTGCGTTCAAAAAGGTCTTTGGATCTGAAGGCTCAAAAGATATCCTGCTCTCGTTCATCAACGCAGTTATCGACTTTGAAGGCCACCGTGTCGAAAGTCTTGAGATCCTTGATCCGTACCAGATCCCACTTATTGCCGGAATGAAGGATTCCTATGTCGATGTAAAGGCCAGACTTGACTCCGGTACTCAGGTAATCATCGAGATGCAGGTGCTGAATATGGAGGGATTTGAGCAGCGGATACTTTATAATGCAGCAAAATCCTATTCAACCCAGATCGTCAGCGGAGAAGAGTATGCAAATCTCATGCCAGTAGTTGCATTGACCATCACTGATTTTATCATGTTCTCTGATCTTCCGGAAGTCCGATCTGAGTACCGGATGAAGGAAGTGAAGCATACGAGGGAATATAATGGGGATATCCGGCTTATCTTCTATGAACTTCCCAAATTCAAAAAGACCATCGACGAACTTGAAACACTTGAGGACAAATGGCTATTTTTTGTCCAGGGAGCTGGCAGCCTTAACGTAAAGCCAGTCGCCCTCTCTGCAGTTCCTGAGATCGATCATGCTCTCGAGATCGCAAACGAAGCCGGACTCACCTGTGCCGAACTTGAAGCGCAACATAAGCGGCGGGATTTTATTATGCTGCAACGAGGTTCTATCAAAAAGGCATTGAAAGACGGGTACGCTGACGGGCACCAGGAAGGTCATGAAAAGGGACTTAAAATAGGACTTAAAGAAGGACTTGAAACAGGACTAAAGAAGGGTCATGAAGAAGGACTTAGGAAAGGACTTGAAACGGGATTCAAGGATGGCCAGGTGCTGATAGCAAAACGTTTGAAAGCAGTTGGGATGTCAAACGATGAGATCATGAAGGCGACTGGGTTATCAGAAAATGAGTTACTCAAAATCGAATGAATGTAGTGGGTGATCATTTCGGCGTTTCGGATGCAAATCGCTCTACCCGCTCACGCCCATCCGTAACCTCCCACGCCTTCTACTCCTCCCCAATCAACCCCGGGCTTGTGCATGGGCGACCTCACAGAGATATTCAACTGGTGTATCAAGCGTCCCTGACTCCATCCACGACTTCGCCGGGCACTGTTCGCAGAGCCCTTTCAGAAAACATATGGCACATCGCCGGAGGTACTCAGGATTCGTAGCTTTCATCTCACGGAACCCCGGGAACACTTCAGTGAGTGCTTCCCGGAGGGAATGAGTCTGGAGATCACAGACCATGTCCTCGTGCCTGAGTGGCAGGCACATCTGGGCCATCCCATAACTATCAACACAAAAGTTTCGTCTAATCTATCTGGTAAAAGAGCGTGAAGTAGCATCAACTCCTATGGTGTGGTAATTGTATTCTGGGCGTAGGGACGGAATCCGATCTTTTTAATCAAGAGCCGTTTAAGCTGGATCTAAAAAAGATTGATTCAGATGCGTGAACATTAGCAGATTT
>JAPKXR010000337.1 GCA_026394715.1 Methanomicrobiales archaeon
ACTCTCTTTGCCAGGAGAATATATTTTCAGATCCACATAATATCGCTTTCAATCCGGAAAACGGGGGGATCTTGTTTTTTTCCATATACTTGGCGAGAAGAGTGATCGCAGATGGATATGCCTGAATAAATTTTGGATTGAAAGCACGTATCGCTTCAACATATTGTGAAAGGTTTTCATCTGTCATATGATAGGAGGAGAGAACCAGCCATCTGCCAAACAGGAGTTTTTCCCAAAATTTCCCCTCGCTCGCAGTTGTTACAACATTGCCTCGCAGGATAACGCACTTATCAAAAAAGTGATAACCCACACGGTCCCATTGCGTCTTCATGAATGCCAGTTCAGTCATGCGGGAGACGCCCTTTTCATAATAAAATCCCAGAGGAATGCCAGAAGATCCTCCTGTAGTGACATACTCCCGTTGATTGTGAGAATAGTTCGTTGCGATGAAATCCGGGAAATTATCCCGGATAATATCTTTCGTTAGCAGGGGTAATTTCTTTAAATCAGAGATATTCTTAATATCGTCAGGTTTTAAGTTTCTCTCATCAAATATCCTACGATAATAGGGAACATTCTGGTAAACGTGATTGATGAGTTCTCGTAATTTTTGAGTTTGATACTGTTCAAGTTTCTCTTTACCCCAAGTCTGCGACTTTTTAAGGAATAAATATTGTTTTAGAAATCCGAAATAATAGGGCAGTAAAGAAATTATCATTATGGAGGTAGAGGGTACCCAAAATAATATAATCCCCATTGTTTTAATCAGAATGATCACTATCCGTTCGCATCTGAAACGTTGCCATGCAGGAGTATCTTTTTATCCGTTTCCAAGGAGGTTCTGGCATGAAGGAGAATCAGATGTGTATCGATCATTTCTTGGATATCCACCGGAGAATTATTTACAAACTCCTGTAATTCATTGAATATTCCTTTTTCCTGAGTAAAGTAATTCCTTTTATGGTATTTTTCCTTTGAATTTACAAGAGTAATCTCACGGAAATCACGGATGCTTCCCGCTGATGCATTGCCAAATAGTTCAATCAGCTCTTTTGAATACCCGGAATTTCCGGCTGTACTGTAAGATATGGTGCCAATCGACCCATCATCATACGAGATCGTTATCTGGAGATTGTCCAGCCGGTTGAGGTTCGATGCTTCGGATTTTGGCGCTTCAGCGCAGACAGACACAGGTCGTGATGAAACGATATACTGAAGAAAATCAACGAAATGACAGACTTCGGACACAAGCATTCCACTCCCCTGTTCACTATCATGGACCCAGTGTTCTTCGGGGATTGCACCGGCATTCACACGATAATGCATTAAGAGGGGCGTTGTCCTGTTGCTGAAAAATTCCTTCATCTTCGTTGCATAGGGAGAGTGGCGACGGTTAAAACCAACCATAATTCTCCCGCCGTATTTTTCATAAGCTGCCTTCACCGCCAGCAATTCTTCCATGTTTGTGGCAAGCGGTTTCTCAACAAAAACTGCCTTCCCTGCTTCGAGGGCTTCGATGGTTATTTTTGCATGGAGATTGTTTCTTGTAGCGATAATAACCGCATCAATATCCGGGTCTTTGAGAATCTGTTGGTAGTCTGTCGTGCAATATTCAAATCCGAACTTTTTTCCCGCTGCTGTTGCACTCAGGCCGGTTGCAGTTGCGATACCTTTGAGTCGTACCGGTAGCTTGACAAGATTTGGGTATAGGGTACTGGTCGCATGAATGCCCGCCCCGATACACCCGATAATCTTTATTGGTGTTGTTTTCGAGGTTTTTCGAACATTTCCGGAAGATTGATTCAGATGAACTGTGTGCAGATCCGATTCGTTGGTTTGTTGGGTTTTTGTTGTATCATAGGTAAGCACGATGCCGAGGAATGGCTCTTTTCTGGTATTGATCAGGTCATATGCCTCAACTGCATTCTGGATATCAAAGACATGCGTGACAATTTTATCAAGATTGATTTTGTTATCAGAGAGCAGATCGAGAAATGCTTCCATGTTTCGTTTTTCTGTCCAGCGGACGTAAATCGGATAATCTATTCCTCTCTCTTCAAAATTGCGATCATATCTTCCGGGACCATATGACCGGGAAACGACAAATTCCGCCTCCTTATTATAATATTTATCCCGGGGGAGACTCATACCGACCGCCCCAACCGCAATGATTTTACCACCGGTCCGGACAAGATCTCCTGCCGTTTCAACAGGTCCGTTGGAGGCAGTGGCAGCTGTGATTATTACCTTATCCGCTCCAAAAGATGAAAATGCCAAAAACTTTTCATTCAGGTTTTCATAATTGGATGCCACATCTGCACCAAGTTCCCGTGCAAGTTCGATCTTTTTTGGATCAACATCAATCCCATAGACCTTACACCCTGCAGCCTTTGCTATCTGAACCGTTAAAAGACCGATAAGTCCCAGACCGATAACCGCGATCTTCTCTCCCACTGTTACCTCGGCGTTTCTCATACCCTGCATCGCAATTGCACCAATCGTGGTGAACGAAGCATCCCGGAATGATACGTTATCGGGAATTTTCACACAGAGATTTTTTGGAACAGAAACGTATTCTGCATGACATGCGTACCCTGCCCCTCCACATGCGACACGATCACCAACCGAAAACTCCGGAATATCCGTATCTGTCACTACCCCGGCACAGCTATAACCTAAAGGCTCGGGTTTGGAAAGCCTGCTCATTGCCTGCTGGTATGCGGACAGGATCCCATCGGTCTTCGCTTTGTCTATGACCTTTTTGAGAAGATCCGGTCGTTCCTGCGCCATGGCAAGTTTTGATTTATGGGCAAAGGAGATTAGTGAAGATTCGGTACCCGCCGAAATGGCAGAATACTGATTCCGGACAACAACACCACGGTGGGGTTTTGGCACCGGTACTTCTTCAAGAAATAGTGTCCCGGAATTCAGATCTAACAGAACCTGTTTCATCGAACATCACACCGCGCAGAAGACAAACAATCAAGGATCTCTGACGTCATAAACATGTCCGGGAAATTATTCATTGGTTCTATCGTTGAAGGTGAAATATGTAAGAAACGACATAGAGCAATAAAGGTCTTTTCATCAACGTCGGATCTGATTCTTCTCCGGGAAATTTGGCGGTAATACCCGTATCCGGTTCTAAAGAGCCGGTGTCGTAGCGGAAAATCTCCCAAAAATGCTGATTTTACGGTAATTAACCTCGGCACGAAAAAGCTTGCCCGTGATGCAGTCTCCCACCGTAAAGCAAGAGAGGGTATATTCTTCTCAAGAACCTTCAGACATCTCAATGCATTATCTGAATACTCGGAATTCCCGCGTGATTGAGATGAAAAAACCGCATAGGCAAATGCATACGCCCCCGTCAGGTAATATGCGAACATCAACCCGCTTTTTGACCAGTCAAAAAAACCATCTTCTCGTTGCACTGAGGCGAGCCATTCAGTCCCGGAAAGAAGACTCTTTTCCAGCCAGGGTTCATCGATGATCTTCTGGATTTTTGAAAGGTAATAAAGGGTTACTCCCTGGTAATGGATACAGGGGAAATTAAAAATATAAGGATAATTTCCTTTGTCAGAGGCATATGGAAAATACCCGTTCTTCTGAAATCTGCATACCCGTTGAGCTGCTCGTCTTGCAGCATCAATAGTGACGGTATCGGAAAACCGGTTGCCATACTCTGCCAGAAATGCCCCACACGATGCATCAACATTCAGGTGATCGGCTGTATACGTCTGGGACTTTACAAAATATCCCGGTTTTTTTTCATTCTGCAAAACGTATGCTTTTACTTTTTCGAGAGCAACATCCTGAGGAAAATGTGGATACGCGATGACTAGGGCAGAGCCGATAAATGCTGTTATCAACGACGATTTTTGATTGTAATTCGGATGGATCTCATTCCACGAGCCATCTTCTGCCTGAGTAGAGAGGACGTATTTCATCAGCTGAACGCCCTTCTCAGGAGAATTCATTCTGAAATACGTTTTTGCCACTTCGGCATTTACCCGGTTCCGTACAATTCCAAAAACCGGATCAACGATATGAGTACCGTTCTCATCGTTAAAAGTACATTTTTCCACTTCTTTTAGAAGATCCGTAACGATCTTTCCTGATTGGAAATTCTTTCCAAAGTAACAATTTTCCCTATTCTCTTTGAAACCGATATGCGCCGTTTTGCCGCTGCTGGATTGTGGTATACGGGGACCAAGAGCGTTTTCATCAGTGAGATGAGGATTAGGCGGCTCGTGCGAATTAGTCATGAAATGCTCTCAATCAAATTTTTCAGGCTTCTAGCAATTGCCTTTCTTGTATATCCTTGCTCTACAAATTTTCTTCCAGATTCTCCCATAGTGTTGCATTTCGTAGGATTATTTACTAACCGAAGAATCGCTTCGGCAAGTGCCTCCGGGGAATTTTCTGCAATAACACCGGCGCCGGACCGATCTGCAATATCCTGAATTTCACCTGCACCACACCCGACAAAAGGAATACAACAGGACATATATTCATATACTTTTGTCGGAGCGGCATATTCGAGCGATTGTATCTTTTTTAATGGAGCAACGCCAAGAAGAGATTCTGAAAATAACCGGGGGATCTCTTGCCGGGAAAAAATACCGGGAAAATATACAATCTCCTGGAGACCCAATGAATCGACAAGACGCTCAAGATCTGATTTGGTATCCCCCCCACCGGCAATAATAAACTCAAGGTGACGATGTTGATTAATCAACTGCACTGCTCTGATAACCAGATCAAGATCCTGGGCATATCCGATATTTCCGGCATATACAATCTGATCCTTTTTTACGAGTACATGAGGATAAAAATAATCTGTATCAACACCGTTCGGGATATGGTGGATTTTTTTCTGAACCTCAAGGTCATTGGATAGTCTACGCCCGAGTTCCTGGGTGGTCACGCCAATTGCATCTGACGAGATAAGACAATCTCTCTCAAAAATACGGGTAATCTTTTCAAAAATACTTCCCTTTTTGAGAAAACCGAGGCTTATAGAAGCCTCAATCCAGAGATCCCGGATATCCATGATCCATTTTTTTCCTGTAATCTTTTTTGCCAGTAAACCCGGCATATGGGTAAATAGCGGAGGAGATGAGGTAATGATCAGATCATATTTTTTACCATGGAAAAGAATCCAGAACGAAGCATGGAGAGGAAATAATAGATAATAACCCATCCGGCTGACAAATCCCGGATCTTTCGCGAGTGGCTGCCATGTCCACAGGTTTGTCAGGTTGATACCATCGATTGTTGATTCAGATGACAATTTCCAAGTCCGGGAAAAAGTACCGGTAGGAAATGAGGGAAACGGAGAGAGAACGTGAATATCAACACCCAGTTTCGTTAAGTTTAATGCCATATCATAAATACGGGAGGCATTCCCGGATCTCTCAGGAGGGAAGTGCTGGGAAACTATCAGAATTGACCTTTTTTGTTCCATCATATTTTCCGTTTTCCTGCCATTAAAAAGAGACGATTATCGTTTGGTGCCGGTACCAAGGATTTTTACTTCAAATCCGCATTTAGTCCATAACGAATGATCCAAGAGATTCCTTGTATCCAGAACATTTCTTCTTCGCATGCACAGATTCGCAGGATTGATTTTTTTAAACTCATCATGGTCGGTAATAATAATAATACAGTCACTACCTTCGACTGCTTGATCAAGCGGAAGAATCGGGTACTCAAATTGTTTGATATGGGGATCATAACATTTTACAACAAATCCCTCATTTTCCGCGAGTTTGATGAATTTTAATGCAGGAGTTTCCCGGGTATCATCTACATTCCCCTTATAGGCAACCCCAAAAATGGTGATGACCGGATCTTTCACTCCTGCCAACAAGGAACGTACTAATTGAAGTACATGATTCGGCATGGCATCATTAATTTCCCGGGCAAGCTGGATTATACCCCACTTCGAGGAGTTTTCAGTCAAAAACCACGGGTCCACCGCGATACAATGACCCCCGACACCGGGTCCCGGACTGTGGATATTTACCCGAGGGTGTTTGTTTGCAAGAGCAATTGCTTTCCACACATCAATCCCGGCAGTCTCTGCTATCTGGGCGAGTTCATTTGCAAGTGCAATATTCACATCCCTGTATGTATTTTCAATGAGTTTTGCAAATTCTGCCGTTTTAACATCTACAGTATGAATTTTACCTTTGACATAAGAAATGTAAAGATTTTTTGCTACAAGCGTTGATTCATTGTTAAATCCACCAATTATACGATCATTATTCACCATCTCTTCAAGCGTTTTTCCGGGAATGGCTCGTTCAGGACAATGAGCATACAGAAATTCTCCAGCAACAAGTCCGCTCTTCTCTAAAATGGGAATCACCAGTTTCTCACTTGCACCCGGTGTGACCGTCGATTCGAGTATTACCAGATTGCCGCGTTTTAGATGCGGAAAAATCATTTCGGCGGCTGACTTGACATACGTGAGATCAGAAACATGGATAGATTTTTCCAATGGTGTTGGAACCGCGATTAAAAAAACATCGGATGACCCAACGGTCGTTGTCGCAGAGAAATTATTTTTGGCATCTTTAAATAATTCTGGCAATCCATTCTCTTCAAGGTGAATATGCCCCTTGTTGAGTGAATCGACAACACGTTTGTTGATGTCAACACCTTTCACCATATGTCCCGCTTTTGCGAAAAGAAGTGCAGTCGGAAGACCAATATATCCAAGTCCTAAAACGGTTATCGTTTTACTCATAGTATCCTCAGTTCAAAAATAATTTCTCATTTAACAATCTATTCAACTTTTTTTAAGGGTATGATTTTTTCTGTCATAATTCATAATGGGAGTGCATTCAAAATATATCGTATACCTTTAAACTTCCTTCCTCATCACTACCCACTGAAAAATCTAAAAATTTCCGAAATCCCGCACACCTTGGATTTTTTGTATTTTAACCGATCTCCCCCCATTGCAACTTCCATCTGCACACACTTTTCCTGAAATCGAAGCATCATAGTCACAAGCCTTAATCAGAATCAGTTTCCCTCACGATCTCCCCGACCAACCCGTTCCACTTGCCGGTAATTCCGGACACCCGCCCGGACATACTGATCTCTGTCAGTATTCCCGAGATCCACCGCGAGAACTTCATGTCCCCGCCCTTCCAGTTCCCGGACAAGATTGGTGCCAATAAAACCACCGCCACCCGTTACCAGTATTCTTTGTGATTCCATGATCATTACTCCGGATTTACTCAGTTTTTATTCGTGCGGGAAGACTGTTACACACACGTACGATACTAACACTTGCCCTCCCATCCCCATAAGGATTATTCCACGGGTTTCGCTCTTTTAACTGCTCTTTTGCCCCTTCCTGGATCTGTTCGCACCGGGTCCCCACGAGCATATTCGCCCCGACCGCGATCGTTTCCGGGCGTTCTGTCGTATTCCGGAGGGTTACGCACGGCACCCCCAGGATGCAGGCTTCCTCCTGGACACCGCCGGAGTCGGTCAGGATGAGCCGGGCATTTGCCTCCATCTGCAAAAAATCAAGGAAACCGGTGGGTTCAATAACTGATATCCCGGACAATGAAATGTTGAACTGCTCAACCATCTTCCGGGTCCGGGGATGCATCGGGAAGATGACGGGCTGTGAGTACTCCTCATGGATCGCACAAATCCCCCGGATGATGTTTTTGAGGTTCCCGGGAGAATCCACATTCTCCTGCCGGTGGGCAGTGACAAGGAAGTAGCCGTTCGGTTCTAATCCCAAGGTATCAAGAATATTCGCTTTCTTCTTTGCAATATCCTGATTCTGGAAGACCGCATCGACAATCGTGTTGCCGGTCACGCTGATCTTATCGTCCGCAATGCCTTCGTGTAAGAGGTTCTGCCTCGCAGTCTCCGTGGGGGCGAAGAGGTTGTCTGAGATATGATCCGCCACCACCCGGTTAATCTCTTCGGGCATCGTCCGGTCAAAACTCCGCAAACCCGCCTCCACATGCCCGACCCTGATGTGGAGCTTCACGGCAGCAAGTGCACCGGCAAGAACTGTGTTGGTATCACCCTGGACGAGGACTATGTCTGGTTGTTCCTTCATGAGGACATGTTCGATACCGGTTAGGATCCGGCTGGTCTGTTCGGCATGAGTCCCGGAACCAACATCAAGATTGTACTTCGGCTCGGGCAGTGCAAGATCGCAGAAGAACGCCCGGTCCATCTCGTATGAATAATGCTGACCTGTATGAAGGATAAAATAATCGGTACCCGTGCGTTCACATTCGCGAATCACCGGTGACATCTTGATAATCTCAGGACGGGTACCAAGAACAATTGCAATCATGAATCGTATTCCGTATTATTCAATGTGAAGCACGCTGTTTGACATTATCAGGAGTGTGAGCGGACCGGGGGCGCCAAAGCAATTCTTCTTGCAGGATTCCCAGCTCCCTGTCAGGATTCGTGTCAATAAACCTCGCTTTGGCAGTGATGAGTTTTTTGTTGGCATACAGTATCTCCATACATTTTCAGGTATAACAGGACATCGGACAAGATCCCGATCCTGGTAGAATTGATCATAGGATCCCCTTCTCCTCATACAGTGCGATAAGGTCTCGTTCGCCAAGTGAGCAGTCGACCAGATCATCGAACTGCTGGCGGGAGAGACTGAGTTGTTCTGCCATGATGCCAAGCAATCGATCGCTGATCTCTTTCTTTCCATGACTAACCCACGTGCGGATCGATGTATCCCTGCCGCAATATCTGAACGTCAGCTTGATGTGACCGGACATCTTTTGAGAGAAAAATCCTGATGAATCATGCTGGCTTTGGCAATCCAAAATGAAAGTCGGCTTGCCGACTTTCATACTAAACCCCTTCCTCTTGAGTGCTTTAAGGATGGTGTGGTTCATTCGCGAACTCACGAAACCGCCTCAGAGAAAAGGGAGAGTAACGTCTTTTGGAAATGGAGAGCACCCGGTGTCAGCCCGCTGTCATTTTGATCGATGTAATCATTCCAATTCTCCTCAAATTGATTATTAATCTCTTTGAGTCCCTTACGCAGATCGGGTGCGATTACGAGCAGATGGTATTCATTATTATAGATAATGTACTCCCCATCTTCAACCTCGAAAGAGAGATCGATCGGATTACGGAGTTCCCGGATAGTTCCGTTAATCTTCACATACTGAAGGGGAATGTGGCAGGGAAGGACTGCATCATGGGTGTGGCTTACCAGGCGTTCTATCACATCGCCATAGGTCTCCCTCGGATGCACCTTAAGACAACTCAGTACTTCTTTTACTGTGTCGGATATCTTAATCGATGACGCCCCGGGCATATACCACCATATGCTACCGCGGTGGTATAAATAATAATTGATGTAGATAAGGTGTCGCCCTGATTTAGGGAATTTTCCGTGATTCCATCAAAACGCCACCATTTTACTTTTTTATCCCATTCTCCGCCATCCGGTCCTTAGCTACAATCACCACAAGCGCATTCAGGATCAATCCCGCAATAATCAACAACAACCCAAGGATCAGCAATGCAACACTCAGCATCGACAACGTAAACGGAAATTTACTGGTCACGTAATACTCAGTAAATGCATAGAAACTGGCAACAAGCCCGATGACAAAAAAAACAAACCCCGGGATCCCAAATGCCAGCAACGGACGTTTGTAACTGATCAGGTTGATGACACCCGCAAAAACCCCCAGCCCGTGAGAGATGAAGTTCTTCTTATGGCTTTTGGGAACTTCGTAGCGAACCGTAATGGGGACTTCCGCAATCACAAGCCCGCGCTCGGCAAAATGGCTGATCATATCCGACTCAATCCCATACCCGTAGGAAGTGAAATCAAGATTTTCAAGTGCCTTTTTCGAGAGCGCCCGAAACCCGGACTGGGAATCCGTGCAGGCTTGGCGGGAACCGATCGTCGTGAAGAGGTCGAGGGTTTTCTGCCCGACCCGGCGATGAGCAGGCACGCCATTCGTCTTTCCCAGAAACCGGGAACCAATCACGAGATCCGCTTTCCCGTCAAGCACCGGTTTTGCCACGATCGGAATCTCTCTGGTCTTATGCTGCCCATCACCATCCAGCGTCACCGCAGCAGTGCAACCGAGTGCGCGGGCACGGTTCAAGCCGGCAAGAAGGGCATGGGCTTTCCCCATATTCTCCGGCAGCCGGATAACCTCTGATCCGGCTAATCGCGCCACATCTGAAGTATAATCGGTAGAGCCGTCATCCACAACAATGACCTTCTCCACCAGCCGGAGGGATTTTAAAACAATACTTCCGATTACCAGCTCCTCATTGTAGGCGGGAATGACAACGATAACACCGGGTAATTTCTCCGGTTGTGCAAGCGAAGGTTGTTGTTCAAGGTGTTCGTTGTCGTGTTCCATCGTATGTACCCCGGAGAAATGTTCTTCCGGCTGAATGAGTGTATTTAGGGCGTCCGTGCCTGTGGAAATTTTACTATTAAGATATTTTAGTATTTCATTGTTAGAAGTGAAATATATTAAAGCCCTTCGAAAGTTTACGTTTCCTCTCATTTCGCATATCCCGCATCCAGTATGTGCCTGATAATCCACAAACAGGGGATTGAAATTATTCTCTCTGTGTGTCCGGTAGAATGGGGACATATTCGCCGGATGAGAGCACACGAAACTGATAAAACAGGGTGACCTATACCCCAATTGTAAGTTGTATAAAGAACGTAGATCTCTGTTCATCCGGGAAATGTATTTCAACCGGTTCCCTGCATTGGTTGCATACAAATTTCTCGAACCTTTCTAGTACTGGGGAAAATATATCAAAACGATTTTCCCACGTCATCATTCGTAAAGATTTCCCCATGGTGCGCGCATGAGAATTACAAATGACACGTCTACGACTCTTTTAACTTCAGTCAGGTATGCTCTGCCAGAAATAGGGTTGTGTAAAAACATTGATCACCGTAATCCGGGAGCACACCCCGGTATTATGATAAAGTTTCATTCATAGCAGGATGTACTGCCAGCCCTTCCAGGAAGAGACACAATCAAGAAGTTAAAATCAAAAAAACTGGTAAAATGTATTCATTTCCGGGACCGCCCCAGAATTTTGACACGATTGGGATCTTAGTCGATCTTGGTATGCAATCAATTTCTTACAGGTGTCGGTCAGAAGTATATGAGTATGTATAAAATAATGTTAATATGAATATGTGTGATTATTTCAAATACGGGCAGATTTGTATCTGTCATCGATACTCGAAATTTTCTTTTTTCCCAACTTCAATAACGAACACTATCATTACATCATGCCAGATTACAAAGGGTGCACGATATTCTCCCGCACGGATACGATAACCTGCAGTATCCTTTGGGCTACCTTTAATCCGGACCACATCGTGATGCCCGTAAATATCTTCTGCAAAAGATTTGAGTGCTCTTTCAAGTTTAAGACGGGCGAATTGAGGTATTCTCGTAAGACTCTTCTCTGCTTTTTCTGAAAATTTAACCTGATAGCCCATTCGACCTCAACGTTTCTACGATTTTGTCATCACCAAGATCCCGCATAATTTCTTCAAGTGATCGGGTCCGACCTGCTCTGACATCTTCCAAACCCTCCTTGAGAGCCTGCAACTCTTCATCAGTCATGGGCTCATGATCATACGCAAGGTGAGATAGCCGACCAATTACATCATCATAGCTCTCCTTTTTATGAATTTTCAGATCGTCAAGAACGGCTTTTGTCCCGAGGGATATCCTCACCGTTGTCCCTTGTTGCATATATGTGTGTATAATCCTGTATACATAAAAAATTATTCTCGCCGCACTTCCCACCACCATACGAACTCTGCCGTAAAATGGAAACATCCGGCATGGGTGCTGCAGATTAACAACTCATTGGTCTTGTAAGAACATCAGGCTGGATTT
>JAPKXR010000351.1 GCA_026394715.1 Methanomicrobiales archaeon
GCGACGGGAGGTTGGGTGACTTCATCCCCGGCGGTGGCGAACGGCGTTGTATACGTCGGGAGTGCGGATAAAAACCTGTATGCTATCGATGCTGCCACAGGGAGGGAGTTGTGGCGGTTCAGGACTGAAGGGGAGATATTTTCATCACTTGCGGTGGTGAACGGTGTTTTATATATCGGGAGTATGGATAACCTGTATGCTATCGATGCGATAACGGGAAAGGAGAAGTGGCAGTTCGAGACATGGGGTAAGGTGTTTTCATCCCCGGCAGTCTCGAATGGTGTCATCTATGTAGGGAGTGACGATGACAACCTATATGCCATCGATGCGGTAACGGGGACAGAGAAGTGGAAATTCAAGACTGGGGGGGATGTGTATTCTTCGCCGGCGGTGGCAAACGGTGTCGTCTATGTAGGGAGTTATGATGGTAACCTGTATGCTATCGGAACATACAAAGCAGTGCTCCCGCCGGCAGGTACGGAGAAAGTAGCAGATTTTAAAGAAAAAGCACCCACACGGCCAGCTGAAACCGAACAGTTAGTACCATCAAATGAAAATACCACCCCCTCAGCAACCCCCGAGCTTTTTATCACGCTCAACCAGATCCCACTAACACAATCGATTTGGCACAAGATGGAAGTCCAGGTCACGAATACCGGAAAAGCACACGCTTTTTCTGTTGTCCTGTCATTTTCGGATGATTTTGAGACACGGCATATTAAACAGGTAACCGTTGAAGCGGGAACTACCAACATGATCGAGATCGGGATCATTCCAAAGGCACAGGGCACCATTCCTATTGAAGTCACACTGCAGTACAAAGACGAGAGCAACCATGACTATGTGACGACCAGTGAATTCTGGGTGGATGTCCAGCCCAAAAATACCACCTCCTAAGCATTCAAAACCGGGGTTGGCTTCTTTCGCATCAAATGGGAAATCTCAATCATATCCACCTGGACGAACCTGGTTGTAGGGAACAACGGGTCCCGACCTCGCCTGGACATTGGGGAGTGGGACAATTCTTCCGGGGCGGACCCCGCCTGTTCGAATACGAGAACTAAAAAAAATCAGGGATCCGTAACATATGATGCAGCAGTCCGCAACAGGAGACCCCCGATTACCAGGAAAATCCCTCCAAGGAAAGCCACCACGAACCAGGATAGTTGATAAGCCCACCAGGAAAAAACGTAAACCATGGGCAGGATGAGAAATATTATACCCGATAGTACTTGTTGTTTCCATGATTGGAATAAAAGGCCGGTGATGCTACCACCTATCCCAATTCTCACCAACACCATAAGATCGTTCGGCTGAGTTAATAAATCAAAAATTACGGGATGATAACGGATAAACATCCTCGAAAACGGTATGACGAGCGAGAGGAGTTGCAGGGCTACACCACATACTCCGAATACCGTATACAGGGGGATGCCCCTGAGGGTCGTGTTCGCAAACCCACCATCGGGTCCGGCGGTGCGTCCCTGGATAGCTGGAGGTTGTGGGGACGGGGGGGGTGGCAGGTTGCCAACCGGAGCTCCACAATTATCACGAAAAACCATTGCTACTCATCACATTGATCACATGTCGGCGGCACTATATTACAATTCCGAAAATAGATCAGCCCCTTATCAGGCCATAGGCCGATGATTGGGAACCTGGTTGTCTATTCCACACACCGTTGAAGGATCAACAAAAGAGTAGCCGTAAGGTAATCACATCCGGGAGGCCGGGGCCTGGTTGCCCGGAAGATCGGTCCCGGACTTCCTTCCCTCTGAATGTGGTGCAGGGCAAAAAAGATACAGGCATATGGTACCGTAACCGAATTTTTCCGAAACATAAATCAGGTGGTGTTTTAATAACTGATTGTGTCCAGATGAACCTGACCTATTGTGGTGGCACCCATATCTGCGGAAGACCCGTTAATGAAGATTCGTACGACATGATAGAGATGAATAGTAATCTCGCTCTCTTTGTCGTAGCGGATGGTCTTGGGGGGCATGCTGCGGGTGAGGTTGCAAGCGGGCTTGCGGTCCCCGCTCTTGTAGACTCGGTTCGGGCACACGCACCAACAGAGGCATCCTGTTCCCCCGAACAGATGCGGGAGATCCTCAATGAGGGATTTATAGCGGCCGCCAGGGCAATAGCTGACGATTGTCGGATCAACGTAAAACACACGGTAATGGCAACAACCCTTCTAGCGGCTCTTGTCAGTGATACCCTTGACTGCGTTGTCGCGAATGTGGGGGACAGCCGGGCATATCTCGGGGGCACCGATCTCAAACGGATAACAAAAGATCATTCCTTTGTCCAGGAACTATTCGAGCGGGGACTGATAACAGAGGATGCGATGCAACTGCACCCCCTGAGAAATATTGTGACCCGGGTCATCAGTGCAGTCCCTGTTACTCCGGATTTTGCAGACCTTTCGCTCGGGAAAAATACCCTTGTCCTCTGTTCTGACGGACTTTTCGGTGCGCTTACTGACGGGGAGATATTGTCAGAGATACAAGGAACGGACGTGCCAGGGATATGCCAAAACCTTATCGAACGTTCCTGGGTGATTAACCGGGATAATACCACCGTTATTGTTGTCAGGGCTAAAATTTAGGTTAACACCTGCGAAGACGCCTCCCGGGTAACCATTTTGGAAACGTCATTTTTTGTTGTCGCATTCACTCTGTGCGACAGGTCTGCCCGGTATAGCAACATTTTCCGTAACCATAAATAGGTCCAGCACACCAAGGGGAACACCCGGAGATACTTTATTTTACGAGCTCTCACTAGTACCATACCGGTATAGTCTCCCACGATATCGTTAATTCGGATATTAAAACGGGACCAAGGTGGCGCAGCTATGTTCAAAGAAGGCAATCGCGAGTGTATTGATAAACTTCTCATACCATCCAAGTTCGTCCTTGATAGCGGAGTTGCTATCCGCAATGAACCGTACGACAGGCGGCAGGCACTCTGGAATGAGATAAAAACAAATGCCGATCAGTACCGCAACGGGGACTGCGGGAAATTTCTCAGTGACTTAGCGGTGCATTTTTCAGCCCGTTTTGATGCGTCGCTCCTGCTCCTTGCCCTGGTATTTCAACAGAACAACGAACAGTTCGAGGGATCCGGGTACTTCAATGCCAGTGAGATCGAGGCCTATGAAACAATTGAGAAATTCAGTTATTTCAGGATTCTTTCAAAGAACGAGATTGCCAAGAGAATCAAATCAAAAGATGAGAAAACCCTTGTACTGTTAAAGGAATATTCGGTATCGATGAAACCCCGCATGGATGACATCCTCGGGGATGCGGCCATCAGGGACTCAATACGCACCCACCTGGAGAAACAATGGGTGGATAACACAAAAAAGGTCGGGGACGCGATTTCAAGTGCGGGGGTTGACCTCGACTGGTTTGCCAGCCTTCCCCTGGCATCAAACGGGGCAGACAAAGCCCCACAGACGATTATTATTAATGCCGGTGACGATGCTGCGATCAACCTGGGACAGGGAAATATTATAAAAGATGCCGTTCTCACTGGTTCTACTGTCAAATCTGCTGGTAGCAGGGGATCAACAGTAAAGGATTCAGTTATCACCAGATCCACCATTGAATCTGCCGGGAAAGGGTCATCGGCGAATGGCATCAGGATCAGTGACAGTGTCATCACTTCTTCGACGGTTAGTAGTGTGCAGGAAACTCCCGTTGGACCGGAAAAAGATCAGGTTGCACAACCCCCCATTTATATGTGCCTGCTATGCGGAACGGTTATGCAGCAGCCCTCGAAATTCTGTTCCAGTTGTGGTGCAAAAATTTCCCTTTTGTGTGCCAATTGCAGGTCCGCTTTACGACCCAA
>JAPKXR010000028.1 GCA_026394715.1 Methanomicrobiales archaeon
TAATATCGTATTCCCGTCGAGGTCATCGCACCGAGAGCATCAATACTGACCCTTCCAAGTGCCGTACTCTCGATAACAAAACCATCTCTTCCTACAACTGCTGCAACGTTAACCCCCTGGATTTCAAGGAGTTCTGAAAGAATCGATCTGATCAATTTACACCTTTCCTTTAAGAGAATGGATTAACCTCAATGCATCCCGGCATTGTGGGTCAATACGTAATACATTGTGAAAGATATCCAATGCTTCACGATACCGCTGAATTTCGAGAGGAGGAACCCCTTGTCGTTCGAGATTGCGGGTATTCGTCAGGAGGTACGTTCCCTGGAGGTCAACAGTATAGATGGATTCATCGGCAGATTCAACAAACGTGCGGTACTCCACCTCCGATTTTCTCAGGAGATTCTCAGCTGCAATCCGCTTTTTAAGTTCTTCCGATATTCTCCGGTGTGCTTTATGGAAAGATTGAAACGGAAAATATGCAATGATAATTGAAAGGCAGCTTGTGAACAGGATCGTGATAATGTGGGACTGCCATATAGTTATACCTGGATTCAGAGTCTGTTTTATTACCTCAAAAACGGTCATCACGCCAAGAGTGCAGAGAAATACAACCAGCAGTGATACCTTGAGATTGATATTAAAATTCTCCCTGGCCATCCTATCTGAAGAACTACCTGAAGAGATAATGAATTTTTTTGGTTTGATGGTTTCATTCATGGTATCTGACCCTGGCAAGAGATTAGGTAGCGGACTCATCTTTTACTTTATCAACAATTTGAACCGCAGATATCCGGGCAATCCGGAAACGAGAGCTCAAGGTGATATGTACATCAAAGCTGGTCTGCCCCACTTTCACAGTGCGGCTCACTGATTGAAGTTCCACCCGGTCAATATCCCCCAGGATCTCGTGGATATCTGTGGGGATGAACGATTCGAGCCGGGCACCGTTTCCATATCGTATCAGGTCCCCTATTGCGGCATCATTAAAGTAGGTGATCCGGCCCTCCATATTTATTTCAATAACTGGCGTAAGCTCAAGATGGGGGAATGCCGCGATGTCGTCGAGCTCCCTTGCTGCAGTAAGTTTCCTCGATATGTCAGTCATCATGATCATATGACCAAAATGGAGATTCCCCTTGTCAAGGGGTGCGATGTGGATCTCGCAATCGATAGCAAACCCCTGTTTATGAAGAAACCGGGTTGTCACGATCGACCTCCCGTTCTCCTTCAGTTCCTTTACGATTTGTTCTGATATCTTCTGGTACGTCTCTTCATTTTCATAGAGGTTGCAGAGGTGCGTCCCAATTAGCTCAACAGATGTGTACCCCAGCATACGGGCAAGGGAATCATTCACCCATTGGAGCGTACGTTCCCGGACGAGGCCGATCCCATTTGGTGATGCATCAAGAATTGCATTCAGTACATCATTTGTTTCACGGAGCATCAACTCTGAACGGTAATGGTCCACAGCAAGGTGGATCTTGTGCGAAAGTTCAGCATATTGCGCAAGAGGTTCCCCGCCTTTCTGCATATAGAATGTTACACCTTTATTTATCGCATCGATAACGACTTCTTCCCGGCCCTTCCCGGTGAAGAGGATGAACGGGATGGTATTCCCTGATTCCCTTACCGCTTTTAAGAATTCGATGCCATCCATTCCCGGCATCAGGTAATCTGAAACGATGACATCGTAGTGTCCTGATTTGAGGAGGTCAAGGCTTGAAGACGCCGAGGAATTGATTTCAACAGTGAAATTCCCCCCACGTTCGAGAAAGATTTTGGCAATTTCAAGAAGATCGGGTTCATCGTCCACTAAAAGTACCCGGATTATTTGCCCGGGAGACGTGTGGGTTGTCATCATCAGCGGACTGGGTTCGAATGTCTGGTCATTTATCGTCCTGGCAACTGATCCTGAAAGGAATCTATGGTCATGATTTCCTGATTCTTGTTGATGGGATTGTGTGGGCATGGGTGATCCTCGATGAAAGATGTTCATGGTTGTTACTTCGAAAAACTTGGGTTGATCAGGATTGTCCGTCTCCCTGAGAAGTAAAATCTGATATTTCCCATATTCTGTTCAAGTATTGAAGGGAAATAATATATAATTAATGGAAATAGAATATATAATTTATAGGTTGGTATAGATAACTATGTAGTATATATATACTCTCATTCAGAAATGAGTTTGGTATCTTTCCCTCTAAAAAGAAAAAAATTCCATAAATCAAGACGAAACGTACACCGATCTCAGTTGAGTCTATCCATACTTGCTACTAACCGGGAAAAATCAGAAACCCTTGAATTATACCTCTTTTTCTTCAACAAGGTAGTTGATTACTGTTTCCGATATGTCACCAGCGTACTCCCCTGACCTCCGGATGCTCTCTGCAATATAGTGGAGTGATATGGCCAGCGGGGTACCCATGTCCATGGAAAGCGTGTTTATCCGTTCACACACATCCTCAAGTTCTTTTATTGACTCAATGTTCTGGTGTGAAGCTACAATATCTGACTGGAAAAATGAGACAATACTTTTATCAAAAATAGCGAGGGCAATCGTATTTGCGGCACGTATTGCCTTCTTTGTTTCCTTACCGATATCCTCCCCATCCATCCCCTTCATAATTTCCGCCATTCTGACCGCATGGTCGCCAATCCTTTCAACAATCCGGCTGATCAGGTAGGCATTTACCACGAGTGAGGTGGTGAGATTCATTTTTCTCGAAAGGTTGACATTTTTCAGTATTACGTTCATCTGGCGGGCAATCAACCAGTGGAGACGGTCAACATCATTATCCCGTGCGATGACATCATCAGCGAGGGCGAGGTTGTTCGTCTCGATTGCTACCACCGCGTCGAGTTGCATATTTTTTACGACAACGTACATCCGTTTGAGAGTATTATCAAAGGGCATCTCCATCGGGTTCAAGAGGTCTTTTAACAGGATGGTGGAATCTGTCTCTTCTATCACTTCCGGCCCGATGGTCATCTGGGCAAAATCCCTTACAACTCCCCGGACGAATGGAGAAAACCGATTTTTCGCTTTGATCTTGATCGTGGAAAACCCTGCAATATATGCCCCGATCAGGAGTCTGAACAGATATGCCGGATCATTAATTGTGGTGACATCGAATTCTTTGATAGACGGCACCTGAGCATCGCTGATATTTTTTGTGACCAGCAAGGTCCCGTCCGATTGTGAAATCAGACCCAGGGGATCATTCTTCTGAACGTGTAATTTCTCGATCCAGTCCTTTGGGAGTGTAATTATGTACGAAGAGCCCCCGGTTACCTGCACTTTCCTGATATCCATAATAGTACTCCGTCTTTATTGATCCCGTATGATCTAATATTCTATTTTTTCTATAGGATATATGTAGTCATCTATATTTTTTTGTGAGAATTTGATAGAGCATGAAGACATAGAAAATTTTGATTGATTTTCCTGATGTATGAAACCGGTTTGTCCTCCTAAATTCACGACCATGCAGCATGGCCAGGTGATCTGATCTATTATTGACTACCTGCTTGCCAAACATAGCACGTTCATCGCCAAGGATCTCTGCATGCATGCACCCCCCCGATATCCCAATAGAGTGGTATCATTTCTGCGTTCACTCCAACTACTCCCCTGATGCGGGCTGACTCAATAAGAGTCTGGAGATCCTCCAGTACGCAGGAGGAGGAAGTGAAGGTCCTGGAAATAATTAAGATGATAGAAGAAGATGGTTGTTCCTGGTTGTAATGAAAGGCAGTCATCGACAGTACAAGCTACCTGAAATGCCAGGCCTGATTACCATAGCCGGTCATCCCGGGGATAATCTCGTACCTGGAACACTTCATTGTATCTATTAGCAGAATCGAATGGAAAGGTGGAATAATTGCACTGGTTCCTTATTGTAATCGAAAAAGCAGAGAACAATTATTCAGCATATTCCCCTGATCTTCCCGGTTGTGTCGCAACAGGAGCGACCCGGGAAGTGGCAGAGGCGATTGAGATCCATGTCCATGGACTAGTCGAAGACGGGATGCCGGTCCCGAGATCTTATTCATCAGCCTCCTATGTAGCAGTAGAGGAATGACGTATCGGGGGTAGTGATAGGAGATCATTGGGTAAGCTTAATGGGGCTCCATTACCACCGCTACGTTTTTCCACTGGAACGTCATCCTTTCCGCAAAAAATATGATTATACGCCATTCCGGGGTTGAATATGGTAGATTATACGGAATCCAGGAAAGGCTATACCCTAAATAAAATCCAGATATAGGTTGAATTAAGGGAATATCTCCCAATTTTAGGCATTTATTTGTGTTGCAACTTTTTTAAAAGCCCCATATAAACCTTCTTTAACCAAAGGATTTACTAATTCACAGCTTCCCCTGGCCACGTTAATGCTTCACCATGAGACACGATCAAACTGGACCCGGACCTGATCATCACTGTCCTCAACCCAATGCCACCTTCTCCGACGATATCAAACCGAACCCCCTCGTCCTGAAGATGACCCGACGATAGTGTGGCATTCCTGTTCATGGGTGATGCTAATGCCGATGCCTAAACCCGAATTGCAAATAGCGGGAAAATCTCCAGGCTGATATCCTCAAGGTCGGGCATCACGGCAGCGCTACGTCATCTAGATCAGTCTTCCTTTCCTGTAGGGGCCGGGAATCCCTATGGTCACCCCGCATCAGCAAACTTAGTCGCCTGGGCCAGGTGGGGTCCGCTGTATATCGCACTGACCACAACGGCGATGTCACGGTGACAATCGACGGCATGACGTACGATTTCAAAACAGGACAGACAAGTAGCCTTCCGACTGCGGGCTCTGCAAAAATGGCAACAACGCAGCAGGCGTGATTCCACAGGGTTCAGCCGGAGCGGTTTTTCGACTGCTCTTGCAACCAATATAATTGCAAGAATTTTTCAGGGTATGAGTGGTGCCCAGGCCTGTTATGACTATTGCAAATCGTTAGGCAAGGGTGATATTCATTAGTTGGAACGAGATACGTATGGTATTCGCATGTGAGGGATAATGATGGAAATTTCAGCAACCGTGGACAGGATTGAAGGAGAATTGGCCGCTCTTCTTTTCCGTGGGGATACCCAGATTACATTCAATTTGCCGGTGGTCTTTCTGGCGGGGATCCATGAAGGGGATGTTGTCGATATTAGGATTACGAAGGATGTTGCTGCGACCGATGAATCGAAGGAGCGGGTGGTGAGTTTGATTGAGAAGTTGAAGAGGAAGGCGCAGTGAGGGGAGGATTTGCGGCATCCGAATATTTCTATTAATAATTAAATGCAATCTGCGTCATTAAAAAAAATTTAACCATTACTTTATTTTATTAGAGAAATAATAATCCTCGAATACTCGGTTTTTTAGTGGTTAATCGTGGACGATAAAGAAATTGAATCGTTAAAGGTCAGCCGGGGCCATTGTTGCGTTCCCCGTATTCACCCATGGCCGGAGAGAGACTCCGATCATCACCCTTGTCAAGATAATCCGGATGGACCTCCTGGCGTGCCACGATGACAATCGCGAGGAGGACGAAGCTGAACATGCACCCGAACAAAAATGCCAGCCTGAACCCGGCATCGAGTATGTTCGTGTTGATATTCACCAGCGCTTCGCTTGCAACCCCGCTGCCGGGACTGGCCGCGTTCATACCCCCGACAAGCACGATGGTGAAGAGGGCTACCCCGATGGTGATCGGTACGAACCGTTCGAGGCAGATGAACCCGGAGACCATACCCTGGTACTTCTTCGGCACTGCCATTATCAACATGGTGGACGCTGACGTCAGGAGCATGCCAAATCCGAGGCCAATCAGGACCATGCAGAGGACCATGAACCAGATGGGAGAATCCGGTCGGATCGCGGAAAGGAGGATATACCCTGCAAGGACCAGCACGCCGGAAGCGATGTTGACCCGCCGTCCCCCGGCCCGGTTGAAGAGCGACCCACCCAGGACCCCGCCAACCATGACCGCTACCGATAGAGTGGTGAATATCAGCCCTGCAACCGAAGGGGAGTATCCCTGCACGAGCTGAAGATAGAGGGGGAAGAGGTAGATGACCCCGACATAGGTAACCACCAGCAGGACAATTGCGAGGCTAGTCAGGAAGAAATTTTTCTGTTGCAGGAGGTGCAGGTCGAGAAGCGGGTCCACTGCTGCAAGTTCACACGGGACGAAGGCGAAAAGCGAGACAAAGGCCACGACCAGGCATCCAAGGATAACGGGATCGGTCCAGCCTGCCGATTGCCCTTCCGACAGGGCATAGAGCAATGTAGTAAGCCCGAGAGCGAGGAGTACGGCACCGGCACGGTCAAAGCCGTGTCCCAGTTTCCTGCTCACCCCGGGTGGGATGACTTTTAACCCGAGGAGCACGGCAACGATCCCGATGGGGATGTTGATGTAAAAGATCCAGTTCCAGGAGAGGTACTGCGTGAGCACCCCGCCAACAACCGGAGCGATTGTCATTCCCAGGGCAGCAAATGCAAACGTAGTGCCCATTGCTTTTCCTTTCAGCTCCTGGGGAACATATGCGGAGATCATGGCCGGCCCGACCGACACGAACATCACGGCACCGATAGCCTGGACCGCACGCGAGGCGATGAAGACGGGAAACGAGTTTGAAAATTCCGGGAGGACCCCGCAGGCGAATGATGCCACCGTGAAAATGACGAACCCGTGCAGGAACACGTTCTTGTAACCGATCCTGTCCGAAAGTTTGCCAAAGACCAGGACAAATGCAGCCATGACCAGCACGTACACCGTGATCACCCAGCTCGTCATTGAGAGAGGGAGGCTGAAGATCTTTGCTATCGTCGGGAGTGCAATTGTGACAATGGTTGAATCGAATGCCGCCATAAAATTGGCGAGCGCGATCGAAACGATCAGGAGCGTATATCCGTTTCCGGTAGTATATGCCTGCGCAGGTTTCATGCCATGGGCGTTTGCATCTGCTGCAATAAATGGATTATTAAATGTGCCTGGTAAAAAAAAAAGTCCGGACCTTTCGACTTGGATAGTACAAAGGTGAAATCAGGCCAGAAAAAAGAATCAAATCGATGAAGTAAACATGCTCCACCTCATCTCCCTATTCATCGTAACATTACCGAAAGCCCCAACGGTGCTCCGACGTCGTATGAACATACTGTGGGTGCGGTAGTATTCCCAATGCCCATCAATGATCGTGGTCCCATATTCAGCGAACCATCACCATTACCGGACGAATAACTATCTTTTGTCCGTGAATCCGGTTGCTCAGTCTCCCCCTGGCTGATCCCACCTGCCGAATGGTAATTCAATGCATCCGTCAGGTACAACCCCGAAATTGAAAGTAATTTCACAATACGCAAGGCCGCGATAAATGAGTCTCTTTCAGCATCGAGCGAATCAGATCCACAGGATACCCCGGCTGATAGAGAACCGCAGGAATAAACGAAATAGTGACTCAGATAAAATCCCAGGTCCCTACCTATCAGTTTCTTGATCCGTAGAAGGGCCACGTGTATCATCTGACGATAGTAATCTATCTTTTGAGTACTGAACTGGCCCATTAACAAGTACCGACCCAGTATACGAACCGCTGATGAACTCCTGCCCGCTACCGAGAGCGGTCGGACCGATCCAAGGGCGCTGTTTGACACAGTCCATGCGAGATCAGACGATCCGATGCGTGACTAGTCGTACCGCCACGACGATTATCATCGGTGCAATTTTTCCCGGGGCTTGCTTCACCAGGCTGGAAGCCGGTGTCCCCCATCGTTGTGGCTGATGCCGAAACTCAATAGAGATCAACAACCTAACAAAAGGGCCCACCCCCTATCCATCAACATCAAACGTCTTCGCAAACGGGAGTCCACCGCACGTCCTCACCGACGTTGAACCGGCCGCTGGCCAAACAGGAAAATAGAACGATACGATCGTAATTACCGGCCGGGAAAAATAAGATTGTCCTCCTCGCAGAGCCGGTGGAAGAATAAATCCCTCTATTATGCGCCCGAATTATCGAAACGATAGCAACATGAGGGTATCCATACCCCACCCCCACTCGTAAAATCCATTATTGTTCGTTTAAATCGCCCGCATTTGGCCC
>JAPKXR010000194.1 GCA_026394715.1 Methanomicrobiales archaeon
GAGGGTGTACTGGAAATCCCGGTATTTGACATTGAGGGCTGACAGCCAGAGCCCGACAGCAAGCGAGGTGGCGAGGGCTAAGAGGATGAAGAGCGGAAGCAAAACGATCGCGATGGTCGGTACAAACCCATAGTATACCATCATCAGGATGAGAATGATAAACGCGATGAAAAAATCCACCAGCGGCGAGAGTATGCCGGATATCGGCATCACAAGGCGCGGGAAATAGACTTTCGTCATGATACCCGCATTGCTCACCATGCTCGTGGTCGAACGGGTGAGCCCTTCAGAAAAGAGCGTCCAGGGAATGAGTGCGGCAAAGGAAAAAAGGGGATAAGGGACGCCATCTGACGGAATCTTTGCAAATCCACCGAAGAAGAGGGTGAAGATGATCATCATGAAGAGTGGCTGGATGATCGCCCAGAGAAAGCCAAGGGCAGTCTGCTTGTACCGGATCTTTACGTCACGGGAGACAAAACTGTAGAGCAGTTCCCGGTATTCCCAGAGCTCGTGGAAGTCTACCGGCACCCACTTCTTTGGCGGGCGGATGATGAGGGTGGGAACGGATGCAGTTTCCGTAGTGGCAGAATGGGGAGTCGGAGGGGAAGTCATTCTCTCTTCATCCTATTGATGTAATATTAGATATACTTTCCATTTCTTCTTCGCAAATCAATATGCGAAGCGTCCGTATGGATTGTTATCGGGTGTTTATAGTGTCCGCATGGCACGCGCCGGTGATAGTCCCGACATGTTCTGTTCCGATAATGGAAATCTTCATAAAAATGCACATTTTTTTCATCTGAATATCAACGGTTCATTTCACTAGTATGTTGTAATATACAATACCTAAATTGCGCATACACGTAATTTACCCATTTCGGATCAATCTTCCTGCGTTTCATCCCGGGAATTGAACCGGATAAAAAAGATTCTCCCACCGGGTGTGTTCCGGGTAGAATCCGGCCCCCACGTCCAGCCTTGGACACTCCGGACGTTCTCACTTGTCCCTATTCGGGCATCTTACCCGACCAGAACCTGGATACCGTGCAGGATCAAACCCGGGTTTTTTCCATGGGTATCGGTGATATTGGTCGATCTGATCAATCGGATACCTCCCAATAGCATCCATTAGCGTACATTCTAAACCAATTATCAACCCCGGTTTGCCTCAAATAACCCCAAAATAGCGACTCCCCAAATCCGTGTGACGGAATTCCCCCGTTTCTGCAACCCAGATCACTCCGGTTAGCATAAACCCCCCATGAGATCACCTCACCCCACGACGGAGAACCCCTCTGGTAGCAGAGTGCACACCTAAAGATAATCTTTGCATCACATCTGAAGCAATCGAAGATATTCTTCCCGTGTCATCCCTACGGTTTTCATATTATTCAAAATAATCGTCACCGGTATCTCATCATACCGGGGGATCACAACAGGTCGTTTTGCAGATGGATGATGGAAGATCATATGATCACCGCTCTGGCGGATGAACGTGCAACCGGATATCTCAAAAATCCGAACCTGCATTTTCCAATTCGTAGGAGATATCTTTTTCAAATAGCATCACTCAAACACGTAAAAATAATGAAATGATTCGCAGGCAGTCGGGATTTTGTATCCGGATCTTTTCACAGGTAGTTATACTACGGGAATCGGAATACTGATCTCTTCAAAGCATACAATTTTTTTGTTGGTCGTTACAACATTTCCTTCCTGAACATACCCGGATTCATTAAGGAACTCGTCAAGTGTTCCCATTTTAGCTGTCTCTTCCAAATGGATCGTAATAACTTCCTGTAAATTTTTCTTGGCTTCCTCTAGAGTGTGACCGCAGCTGGCAATATCGAGTTCCGGGCAGTACGACGTGTACATGCCTCCCTCTTTCCAGACTTCAGCAGTAGTGATAAGATCCCGC
>JAPKXR010000364.1 GCA_026394715.1 Methanomicrobiales archaeon
TCCAGGATATGAGCTGCCCATTCAAACCGGGAGCAATAGCCAGAATTCGTGATATGATAGGTGCCGAGTGCCTCCTTCTTGATCAAATCAAGAGTTGCATGTGCAAGATCAATGGTATAGGTGGGTGAGGAAACCTTGTCTGTAACAACTTTTAACTCTTGATTTTCCCTGCTGCCCCTAAAAATCTTTCTTGGGAAATTATCATTCCCCGAGCCGAACACCCAGGAGGTCCTGATTAATATATACCTGTCAGCGAGGTCACGGAGGCAGGACTCCCCGAGAAATTTACTTTCTCCATACCTGCTCAGCGGCCGGGGGGTATCTGCAATGGTATAGGCCCTGCCTGAAGAACCGTCGAACACGTAATCTGATGAAAAATGGACCAGTAATGCACCGATTTGTTTTGCCGTGGTCGCAAGGTTCCGTACGCCGAGCCCGTTCACTAAAAATGCTTTTTTCCACTCTGCCTCCGCACGATCAACCGCGTTATATGCAGCACAATTAATGATCACATCGACCTTACGTCCCCCTACAAATTTACCGATGGAATCGATGTTCGCAATATCGATTGTTTTAGAACCTGCCGCGATAACTTCAATGGAGGCCAACCGGCATAATTTGTGCATGTCCTGGCCCAGTTGCCCGTTTGCACCCGTGATGAGGACCTTCATGGAGTTCATTTTTCCTGGTAAGAGAATGGCGATTGGATATCTTTCAACATTGGTAGTACTGCATCTTTTGGAGATACTATTGCATCCCTGATTTCATAGTATTCCAGCGGCCAAGAAATGCCCAGATCGGGATCATTCCACCGTATTCCTGCATCATATTCCGGTGCATAATAATCGGTCACCTTATACATCACGTCTGTATTATCCGCAAGTGCCATGAACCCATGGGCAAAACCAATGGGAATATACAACATACAGGGATCATCGGATGAGAGTTCAATGCCAATATGTTGCCCATATGTTTTCGATCCCTTCCGGATATCCACGACAACATCAAATATCTTCCCCTGGAGCACTCTCACCAGTTTGCACTGAGCTTTTTTTGCCTGGTAATGAAGGCCCCTCACCACACCTTTTTTTGAATGTGAAATGTTATCCTGGACAAATTCTTCTAATATACCGACACCGGCCAGTTCCTCCCGGTTATACGTTTCAAGGAAAAACCCGCGATCGTCTTCAAAAACTGTCGGCCTGATCACCGCAACATCCGAAAATACTGTAGCAATCCGTTTAAATTTTCCCATGGTCCACCTCCCGACTACTCACAATTCGCTGGCAATAAATTCAAGATATTGTCCATATTCTGTATTTTTGAGGGAGTTTGCAAATCCTCTCAGCTGATCACGACTGATATAGCCGAGACGATAAGCGATTTCCTCTATGCAGGCGATATACATACCCTGCCTCTTCTGGATCGTCGAGATAAAATTCGCGGACTCTAACAGGGACTCATGGGTCCCTGCGTCCAGCCATGCCATACCGCGACCTAAAATTTCCACCTTCAACCGCCCCATGCGGAGATATTCCCTGTTGATATCCGTGATCTCGAGCTCGCCTCTACCAGATGGTTTCAATGACTTTGCAATCCTGATTACGTTATTATCGTAAAAATACAGCCCGGGAACGGCAAAATTGGATTTTGGATCTTTAGGCTTCTCCACAAGGGAGACAACGTTCTGATTCTCATCAAACTCAACGACCCCGTAAGCCCGTGGATCCCGCACATAATAGCCGAAAATTACTGCACCATCATGGACTGATCGTGCATGATTGAGTACATCCGAGAAATGCTGCCCGTAAAATATGTTATCCCCAAGGATGAGGGCAACATGATCATCGCCAATGAATGGTTCCCCTATAATGAACGCCTCAGCGAGACCTCCGGGTTTCTCCTGTACCGCGTAGGAAAAAGAGATCCCCAGTTGCGTTCCATCACCGAGGAGTTCCTTGTACAACGGGATATCCCGTCTTGTTGATATTATCAGTATCTCCCTGATTCCGGCAAGCATCAGGATTGACAAGGGATAATATATCAACGGCTTATCATAGACCGGCAGCAGATGTTTTGAGATTGATTTGGTGATTGGGAAGAGCCGTGTACCGTGGCCCCCTGCGAGAATGATTCCTTTCATGATTGTCCTCTAAACCCGACATTCTTTTTTTTCTATTATTAACTTTTCAGGATGAGATGGTAAACTTATCTGCTATGATGCGGGAAAGTTGTTTTGTAATGGCCTATCTTTAATTTTGCAAGATTTGTATAGAACGTTTCAAATGAACAGTCTGACCGTTTGATCTTGAACAGCTTGACCGTCAATATTGAACAGTCAAAACGC
>JAPKXR010000048.1 GCA_026394715.1 Methanomicrobiales archaeon
GGTGGTTGAGAGGACAGGTTAAGACAAAAACCCGCCATTCCGCCCCCCCCTAACCCAGGCAAAACCGCTATTGGTACCGGCCAAAACCCGAAGTGCCCCGAAAATGGGGCCGGCAAAGGGTGGTGGTTTCAGGGAGCAGCACAACCACCCGCAGTTGGCCTGACCCGAGCTCGAACAACCGTTGGCCAGGTGTTGTCCCTCGCTATTTCCTCATCAATCCCATAGTGCCGCAACGTTTGGTACCTGTTGTGCCGGACTGTGGGAACCCGACGGGGGCAAAACCATTGCCGGTACCTGCCAAAACCCGAAGTGCCCCGAAATAGTGGGTCGGCAAAGAGTGGTCTGGCACGGGGATACCGGCTGACGTTTGCGATGCGGGGCTTGGTTAGAATGATCCTAGCCTATGTTTGGATGCGACCAATGTTTTAGAATAAGGTAAACACTGGGGCCTTTGCATCAACGGGCTAAAATGCAGAAGTTACAGATCAAAAACCAAGGCCCATATACAAGGGGGTTGGCGGAGGTAGGGAGTGGAAAAATGGCGGATTTTTGGGAAAATAGGTGGTACTTGTCAATTTGTTGTGGATTACCGATCGATTCTTGAGATTAGGATTTCACGAGCAGGTACGCCCAGGCAGGGATGAAGAGCAACTCTTTATCTTCATAGATTATGAGATCAAACAAATTTTTTGTCACAATGATTCCTTTGCTGAGCTTGAACCTGTCCATGAATATCCGGATACTTTTCGTATCTGTATCGGTAATCTGGTTCTGATATTTTATTTCCACAGGGATGAGTCTGGGTTTTGTAATCACCACATCCACCTCATGCTTCTCTTTATCTCTCCAAAAATAATCCCCGGAAAACAGGGTTTCCACATAGGGTCCAATTACCTGCGGGAGCAAGTGAGTACGGTCCAACCCGAGAACGGCACAGGCAATCGCCGGGTGTATTACATACAATTTTTTATTTCGTCGCATTCTTGTTGCAGAACTTCCCGAATAAGACTCAGCAACATGTACCAGGAACGCAGATCTTAGGTAAAACAGATAATTCGTTACCGTTTCAGAGTTTGCCTTGAACATTTTTGCCAGGTTACTGATATCAAACAAGCCTGATGAGGTACTGCAGGAATACCTGAACAGATCGTAGAGCAGGTCTTTACGTCGTATTTCAAATATTGCCGGGATATCTCGATATAGAATTTTCCGGACAACAAGGTCGTAAATATATTTACGGACTATCCCACCGTCATCCTCCTGAACCAATTCGGGGAATGCACCTTTCCATAGATAATCGATGAATTCCTTCTCGAAATATTCTTTTTGTGTTATATATTTGAGATAGACCTCCTGGAATGCTGAAAAATCATCAATGTCTATTGTTTTTGGTTCAATGTCGCGTCCTTTCAGTCCGAGATATTCTCTAAAATTAAGTGGATTGAGTCTGAATGTAATCAGGCGCCCGGCGAGACCTGCATTACCTTTATCAATTTCCATGGATTCAGACCCGGAAACAACAAATTTGCAACCTTTTTGATCGTAATATCTCTTTATTGTGCCTTCCCAGTCCTGCACATACTGGATCTCATCGAGGAAAATCCATGTGGCTTCAAGGGCATTAAGTGCATAGTCAAGAACAAAGACGAGGACTTCCTTTTTCTGGACCTCTTCCTCATCGAAGGAGAAAAATACCGTTTTTTCTGGTGCCTCATTCATCAGCTGCCTAAGAAGCGTAGTTTTACCTGTCCTTCTCAACCCGGTAATTGCGATTGCCTGTTTTTTTGTAAGCCAGGGTTCAATCTCCCGGTAGAGACTGCGTCTGAATAGAGGGACTACCGTGGGTTTCCCTGCTAGGTGGGGGTTGTATTCGAAAATGAGCCGAATTAGATAATCTTTATCCACAATATAGTAGCGTTAAGTTCAGTAATTAATAATACTATGGTAGAATTAAGTTTAAATTCTAGAGTTGTTCCGTTAGGATCGATACATAACTGTACCCGGGAGAACCAAGGGCTTATGGCCGTTTTTTTAGAATCGGGTAAATAAAAGTGCATTTGCATCAACGGTCAAAACCGCTGCAGTACCGCCAAAATCCCATGTGCCCCAAAAAATGGGGCCGGCAAAAGGTTGTGGTTTCAGGGTGCAGCATAACCGCCCACAGTTGGCCTGACCCGAACTATCACAACCGTTGGCCAGGTGTTGTACCTCGCTATTTTCCCATCAACTCCCCAGTGCCGCAACGTTTGGTAACCGTGGGTGCCGGACAATGGGAACTCGGCGGGGGCAAAACCGCTGTCGGTACCGGCCAAAACCCGAAGTGCCCCGAAAAGGGGGTCGGCAAAAAGTGGTCTGGCATGGGGATACCGGCGGACTTTTGCGATGACGGGGCTGGGCTGGGATTTTCGAGGGGAGGGTCACACATATCCCCCGCCATCCCGGGCCTGGACCCGTGCGAACCAAGGCGGTATGAGATCTGTAAAGATGAAAATCGCCCTCCTCTCCGTAAGCTATCTCTGGCAGTCTCAGATTATAGGTCAAGTTGAAAGCGTATTGCCTCATGAATCTGGTGCATCAATGCAACATCATGAATCTCGCCTATCTCTTGTTCCAAACGGCGTTTATCAAGAGTCCGGATTTGGTAACACAATGCGATTGATTCTCTGGGTAAACCCCCTGATGCCCGGGGAATAAGTACCTCATCAGGGTAAATTACACGCGTTTCCGACTTACGTGAGGTTAATGGCACGATATTAACCACTGGAAGCCCCTGATTCACCTTTTCATTGCTGACGACCAGCACCGGCCGATGACCTGACTGTTCAGAGCCACAAACCGGTTCGAGCGATGCGAGGAAGATACGCCATTGATACGTCACGTCTCATGCTCCCACCATTCACTGTCTACTGTCGAGAATGAGTTCATTGTCTCATTGAGATCAGCCATGAAGAGCGTATCGGTTGCCGCATGTTTCATTCGATATAACTTCTCTGCCTGGATATCCGGGACACCCTCCTTAGGTAGATTACGTTCAATCATCAGGTATTCTTCCATCGGTAAGATGACGCCGATTGGGTTACCCTCGGCGTCTGTGATAAGTTGTCGTTTAAGAATTGATGTCGACATCTCAAACCTCCTGAATGCTACATATTCTATGCGTCGCGGGATACTTTATGCTTCATATCGATAGCCAGTATTTGTCCGGTCATTCCAATGCTCTTCCAAGGGAATCTCGTTAAAACCTGATGAAGATTACCGGAATCTGGTTATGGGGTGAACCAACCACCCGACATCTCCTCCGGCTTGATCATCATTATTTAGGCTTACATCCGGTTGTGGCCAATCTATTATTTGTTCTAAACTTATAGGGTTTATCTCGTATTTATCCATAATAATATTCCCATGGGATTAACTTCAATTCCCATATTGGGTCAACCTGAACTGATAATCTTGATCAGGCCTCATCTAAGTAGTGCTCCATTGACGTATTGATAATGAGGAGAACAGGAGGCGACGGTGGTTAAAGGATGCATCAGCAGACTGTCGCTGCCGCCGGTACCTGCCAAAACCCGAAGTGCCCCGAAAAGGGGGTTGGCAAAGTGTGGGGTGGTAAGGGGATAGCGGCTAACGTTTGCGGCGTCGGGGCTGGGGTGGGGTGATCTTAGCCAATGTTGTGACACAACAACAAAAAATTCAGAGTTATCGCTGCAACTCAAGAATTTCTTTTCCTATCTGTTTCACCGTCATATTCTTAAGATATTTCTTCCGGTCCAAGCGCATTAACGAGGGCATCGTATCCTTCACTCTGGATCTGGGGAACTGTTTTCTTACTGTGCTGATTCATCTCCATGAACAGAGGTATGGAATTTTTAATCTGTGTAATGATCTTACCCTGGTGCTTCATAATAACTTTGATAAGCGTTCTGAATGGTTTGCGTAAATTTTGCATTAATTAAGGACCTATTCTGTATTCCGCTTTAGGGGTGAGGCTGTATCAAAATTATATATTCTTCTGTGTGAAGAATAATTATATATATTTATACAATCAAATATTTTTAGATGGTTCCATCTTTACTGAATAAAGGACATTCCCCAAACTTGGAGACTATTAAAATGGTAGAAGTATTCATCGAGGAGCATAGCGGAGAATTCCATAAAACAGGTGTCTGGAAAAATCTCCCCAAGCAAGTGGAATATCCAACATTCAATAAAATAATCAATTACCTTCTGGAATCGGTTAAGATAGCAGTTGATATAAAGGGGAAAATCTGCTGGATTCATAACCCAGACCTCGTACGTCGGTACCTCGACCGTGAAGATCTCAAGGTACGATGAAAGTTTCAATCTATTTTGCTAGCGAAGAAATCAAAAAACAGTATCTCTCCTTGGAAAAGGGGACGTATGAGGAAAAGGCTCTCTATTCGCTACTGAATAAAGCAATTGATACCCTTGTTGAGAATATCTTTTGTGGTATCCAGATTCCAAAAAAGCAGATCCCAAAGAAATATCTCACTGCATATAGGATTATCAATCTCTGGAAGATTAATATCTCATCTTCTCATAGGCTGGTTTATACGGTGGCGAGTGCAGAAGAGGGCACAATTGCAGTAATTATTGAATGGTTTGATCATAAAGAATATGAAAGCAGGTTTAATTATTGATACTTTTTAATCAATGGAATTAATTTCATGGATTCCATGAGTTTTAGCCTATAATTGAAATCTGATTCCAAGACGCCTAATTCCCAACCCAGGCGAAACAATGGCGCACGGGCACTGCTTTAAAATAAGGCAAACACATGGGCCCTTGCATCAACGGGCAAAAACGCTACCAGGACCGGCCAAAACCCGAAGTGCCCTGAAAAAGTGGGTCGGCAAAGTGTGGTGGTTTCGCAGAGGAACACAACCGCCCGCAGTTGGCCTGACCCGAACCTGAACAACCGTTGGCCAGGTGTTGTCCCTCGCTATTTTCCCATCAACTCCCCAGTGCCGCAACGTTTGGTAACCGTGGGTGCCTGACAATGGGAACCCGACGGGGGCAAAACCGCTGCCGGGTATATCAGCCAAAACCCAAGTGTCCCGAAAAAGGGGGTCGGCAAAGTGTGGTCTGGCATGGGGATACCGGCTGACTTTTGCGATGACGGGGCTGGGGGCTGTCATGTTTAATGCCGCATTATACCGCTTCCTTACAGATCCAAAAAAATGGGAAATGCGTATTTTTCTTTCGTTGGGGTGATACCAATGAATTTGTCTGATATACCAAACTTTTTCTTATCAGCGGACGATACTGTAGTGAGATTATGCCCCCGATTGAAATATCCCGCGCGAAACAGAATGAAGTTATTTTAAAACCTTTAAAGGCAAAGCACGCGGAGGATGGTGAGAAGGGAATGAGAAAACTGGCTCCCGCTTCAGAAAGATTTTATGGCATCCTGAAGATCTCTGATCTGGCATTGATCGAAGAGATAGCTGAACGTGATCAATTTGACTAAGGCTTCCCGCTTACCTGCAGGTAGCCGTGCCATTTTTGACACAAATATATTCGTTTATTTTGCAACTGCCCATCCCATACTTGGACCTCCATGCCAGGAGATTATTCATCGGGTGGAAGAGGGAGAGATTGAAGGGATCATTCCCGCGGTAGTCATGAACGAATTACTCCATAATTTAATTCTTGTTGAACTGGTGGGAAAAAATTTGCAGAGACCCGAAACGGTGCAATCAGCCGGGTCAAAAATGATCCAACTGTGATTCAACAACTTACTATTGCATGGGACATTTTTAAGTGTCTCCCGGAAATGGGATTTTCTATACTCGAGGATGAGAGAGGGATTACAGACCGGACATATTTTTTCTCAAAAGAATTATCATTGATGGCGAAAGATGCTGCGATTGTGTCATATGCACATAATTACGAAATATCTCATATTGTTACCAACGACCGTGATTTTGAACGAATTCCATGGTTGACCAGCTGGAGGCCATGACCCAGTCATACCCGTCGTTTACTCGCCAATTCTTACGTTTGGTGTTATCCTTTTTTTTGAAATCTTATAATTTAGGTTTACAAATCGGGATGACGATCCATGATAACACCCCCCAACATTCATTTTCTATCCCTGGTCCTTTGTCTTTTTGAACATTGGGGTAGGAGGCGACGGCGGTTACAGGATGCATCAGCAGACTGTCGTCGTCGCCAGGGTGCTTCGTGTGTATATCAACCCGGTTTCCGGGAATCCCTGGCTGTTGACAGGCCTGGTTAAGACAAAACCTCGCCATTCCGCCCCTCCAACCCAGGCGAACCAAGGGCACATGGGCAATTTTTTGGAACAAGGCAAACACAGGGGCCCTTGCCTCAACGGGCAAAACCGCTGCCGGTACCGGCCTAAACCCAAGTGTGCCGAAAAGGGGGCCGGAAAAGAGTGGTCTGACACGGGGATACTGGCTGACGTTTGCGATGACGGGGCTGGGGAGGACTGATCTTAGCCGATGGTGTGATGCGACCAATTTTTCCCGGGGTTACAAGCATCAGGTGGATGCCCAAGTGCAGGGATGCATTATTAGATTGGTAATATGGAGGTCCAGGTTGAGGGGTTGACCCCTGGTGTTGGGTGTGGGGTCGTACGATGGATGCCAGACGCCAGGCAGAGAGTAAATTCACCCCATAACAGTTTACATTCAATAATTATTGGTAAAATATATCTGCCCGTTGTCCCGGATTATTTTCTTTTCATCTGGTTTCTCTGTAACGTATCACGCAGTCCGAGAAGATCCAGGGTATCCGGCTTATGATAATCAATTTTTTCAATGCGTGTCGGAATATGGTATCGCTGGATTGCATCGTCATCTGTGATAAAATAATTGCAGTCATACGAAATGGCATAACCAAGATGAACGCGATCGGTAATCTGGTTGGTAATCCGGGTATCTGCGGTATCAAGACCCATCTCAAAACAGATCTGGCTCAATACGTCATTCGGGTAAAGCGTGATAACATTCCACTCTTTTAAGAGGGAGATGAACTGATCAACATTGCCAGCGGTTTCATACCGGCGCAGCATTTCCGTTAGCGTTTCACCTAATACTGTGATTGATGTGACAATTTTAAAATTCTGATTTATTGCACGATCAAGAATTTTCCTGTATTGTTCTTCCTTGATACAGGTAAAAAAGATACAGGAGTCTAGAAACAGAGTGTCTTCCTTTAAAATAGATTTTCTCATCTGATCGAACGCAGCCTCTTCATACGCTCTTCATGTTCTTCCACACTTATCGCGGAAACAATGATGCCATGCGAGTCTACACCGCCACCAAACGGTAGCAGACCTCGCTCATAGAATTTACCAATAACTGCCGTGTGGTCGTATTCGTCTTTATTTATTGTCTGGCACATCAAAAAACACCTCTGAAATCTCCTATCATTACCATTAGTAATCAGGAATATATTTATTCTTGTATCCATCTGGTACCGGTTAAAGAAAAACCATGGTATCAGTTTGCTGAACAATTTTCCATTACTGCAAGGAGTAATTTCCTCACATATTTCTGATCTGCGATTACAAACCATTTCAACCACCTGATGGGATATCTTGTAGGGTGTGGGCGAGGCCAATCATTAGTGTAAATGACATTAAAATGCCGGAAAAGACGCCATTCCAAGGCTAAAACAGTGTTTTTTTAGAAAATCAGGAGCGGATAAACCCAATAAACGCCAAAACATTGTCGGATTCTGACCAAACTCCCCGTAAATAGCCTTATCCATTATCAAAATCAAACGAAGCCAAATGCGGGCGATTTAAACGAACGAGAGCGGATTTTACTGGTTGGGGTGGGGTATGGATACCCCATTACGGGTATCGTTTCGATAATTAGGGCGTAAAATTGAGTGATTTACCCGATTTCGTGGCACAGCACAACCGCCCGCAGTTGGCCTGACCCGAACTTGCACAACCGTTGGCCATGTGTTGTCCCTCGCTATTTCCCAATCAACTCCACAGTGCCGCAACGTTTGGTACCCGTGGGTGCCGGACTGTGGGGACCCGGCAGGGGCAAAACCGCTGCCGGTACCGCCAAAACCCGAAGTGCCCCGAAAAGGGGGTCGGCAAAAAGTGGGTTGGCACGGGGATACCAGCTGACTTTTGCGATGACGGAAATTATATCGGTTCTGTTTCGGTTTTGGCGTGGTCAAAAAAAAATGATGATGTGCTGCGGAGATGCGATGTGATCAAAATCATCCTTATAAAAAAATGTGTGCAGGATTTATTGAACTGGTGTTTGTTTTCTTCGTTCCATGATATTTTTTATA
>JAPKXR010000053.1 GCA_026394715.1 Methanomicrobiales archaeon
TTGGTGTAACCCCAAATTTCTCTATCAATGTAATTGTATACAGACCCTTCATCACCCAGACAAGCTAAAAAGCAACGTGGATTGTCCCGGGAAAGATACGAACGAGAAGAGCACAGGGAATATACACCAGATGCCTTGAGGGAAGCGGTAATCAATGAGATCTTTCATCGTGATTATTATTCACCAGGCAATGTCCAGATCCGCATTTTCGATAACAGGGCACAGGTCTGGAACCCATAAAAACTACAGGAAGGCCTGACGATAGATCTCGTAAAAGTCTAACATGCCTCTCACCCCGGAAATAAAACCTTTGCCCAGCTTCTGTTCTTTATCGGGTATATCGAACAGTGGAGTCCTGGCACATACAACATGATCACTGCCTGTGCATGGGACGGTCTCCCGGACCCCAGAGTTCCGGGAAGCCGGGCAACGATTTCGTGGTGACCAGTCTCACGCTCAACGGTAAATTGGGCCTCCTGAACACCTGGAGATCCTGAACACACGACAGCACAAGGCAATTAAATATTTATAAACCATTCCACAATCACCCGGCAGGAATACCGCCTGATTTTTGAATGCCGTGAGAAGACCGGACGACTTAATCTTGCAGACATTGAGATGCAAATAGTGATTATTATGATCAAAAGCAGGGCAACAAAATTATTCCAGCTCAATGCGATCTTTTCTACCTACGTGGTCATGAGTGGGCATGGCGGTTGGGTTGAGTACCTGATGACCGGCGGTCGGTTCAAGATCGGGGAGTACCTGCGGTGGACTTCGTTTGCGAAGACGTTTGATGAGGTGGGGTAGACCCGGGTCCAGGTTGATCGTATCTCATGGTGGGGCATTAACGTGACCAGGGGCAACCGGGGAATTGGCAAATCCTGCCGATTAAAAGAGGTTTATATGAGACTTAGGAAAGGGGTAAAGCCCAAATACGACCAGAAATTGGTTGAATTAAGGGAAAATCTCCCAATTTAGCCGTATTCGACATTAGTGACAATCGGAGCGAAATGCGGGCGATTTAAACGAACGAGAATGGATTTTGCAGATCGGGGTGGGGTGTGTATACCCCGGTAGCGCTATCGTTTCGTTAATTCGGGCGTATAATAGAGGGATTTCCCCCGTTTCAAGGAAAACGGGTACTATCTACCTGACTTGGCTTAGCCCTTTCGCACTAAATCCTCAACCTTTCCGGTATCACTATCCTCGCAACCGGCGAGCCGGGCAAAGATGCACAGTTCGGGATGACGGTGCCGAAATGAGCGTACAGATAATCATCCCTTCAGCGACACATCTCACCCATTTTTTTAATTCCTCCTAATTTGCCTCTTTGTGCCCAAAATTGCGAATAATGAAGAATGGGTGGCAGAGCATTTGCGATGAATGGACGGATGAGGTGCGACTCGTTTGTTTCGCAAGGCCAATGAAATGTTGAGAGGTGTAAGGATTCAGGATCAACCCTGAACCTCTATCCCGAGGTAAAAACCGGGAATTTGCATTAACTTTTCATTACATGCACGGCCGATGCTTTGAAACAGGCCTGCATCTCCTTTCCAGGCTGGATACCGATGTCCTCAACAGACCTCCGGGTGACAATTACTTTCAAGGGAAACCCACAGTCCAGGGTAACAAGGACAAAAGGGCCACTCAGCGTGGTGACCGTGACAGTCCCGATGATACAGTTCCTTGCGCTGGTCTTACTTTTTTCAATACCGGGTCCACTATGAAGCGTGATATCATCAGGGTGAATACTGATAAACACCTGGCTCCCGAGCTCTTCAGTTGAGACTGCCTCGACTTCTTTCCCATGTGTTAAAATTGTTGCAAGGCCTTCCTCAGTTTTTGTTACCGTTCCCCCGATAATATTTTCAAGCCCGACAAACTTCGCGATCTCGCTGTTCAACGGCTTGTGAAAGACCTCCTCCGGTGTTCCGGCCTGGGTGATCATCCCACCAATTACCACGGCGATCCGGTGGGCGATATGCTGGCCCTGGTCAAGGTCGTGGGTCGAGATGATGATCGTCGTACCAAACCTGGCATTGATGGTCCCGATTCAGTTCATCACCTTTCACTCCACGGAACCGGAGCCCGTACGAAACATTCTCAAACACCGTGGTGGAGAGGACGATTGGTTTCTGGAAGACCATTCCCATCTTCCGCCTGATTTCAAGCTGTTGTTTCTTGTCCCTGGTCGCACGGGTACCGTTGATGATGATGGACCCCTCCGTCGGATTATCCAGGAGGTCGATCATCCTCATCAGCGTGGTCTTCCCGGAGCCACTCGGCCCGATGATCCCAAATATCATCCCGTCGGGGATGGTGAGATTCACATTGTTCACCAACACCTGGTCGCGAACTTTCCTGGACAGCCCGGAGATCTCGATCATGCCCTGCTCCTCTGCTGGACGACGTTCAACATCACCGTGATGATAAGGGCGATACCAAGGAGGATCAGGCCAAGTGCAATCGAGAGCGGGAGGTTTCCCATCGATGTCTCGAGGGTGATGCTGGTCGTCAGCACGCGGGTATATCCCCGGATATTGCCACCAATCATCATGGCAGCACCGACTTCAGAGATCGCTCGCCCAAACCCGAGGATGACTGCGGCAAA
>JAPKXR010000091.1 GCA_026394715.1 Methanomicrobiales archaeon
GGTAATTCTTATTGAAGACCTGGTATACCAAGAGTCAGGGTCCAATTCAAATGACCTTTTAATAGTTCTCCACTGCTTTGTCATACTGATTGAAGGCATCATTGTTGTAATTTCCTCGAATACACCACGATTTTGCACTTAATGTACCAACAACCCCGAGATTTTCATAATAACTTTGAGAATTACGGAATTCTTCGGTAAAGGGGCAGGTATTATGTTTCATCTGGAATGTTTTTTCTGCGAGGTACCCTCAAAAAAAACAAAATGGGACCGGTGAATGGCACACAAAAATATATTTTTCATTATTTGTTAGCGTATAAGAGGTCGTTGCATGAAACATCATCGTTCTCAAAAAGAAGAATTCCGGGTTTAGATATACCAAAAGGAACACTAGCCCCATTGTTGTAAGTAAGTTTACCACTATTCACCTTATTGCACAATGAAAACCATTCGTGAGAAAGCCCGATAAGGGAATATATAACAAATTATCCGGGCGGGAAGACTAACGAGCGACTAGCCAGGTGATAATTACGATCGTCCGGTTCTATTTTCCTGTGAGGCAACTTTTGGATTACGATGAACCGTTTTCAACAGTTCCTGTAAAATAACGCCCCGTTACAGTATATTATTGACCCGTTGACTCATCTTGCAAGTATACGCCGAAACCAGGTTCAGTGCCACGTACACGGATAAGCATTGGCGCCCCACAAACGCGACACTGTAGTTGTACTACCCGGTATTCATTACATGATTCCATTCATCCCCGTCTGTTATTATCCATGGCAGATTTTTTAAGGGATGAAAATTCCGACTGCTTATGTAAATTGCCTGCACATTTGACTGATCACGAATGAACGTACTATTTCAACCGTATTTCTGCAATGTTTTTGGGAGGGATTACAATTGGAATCTTGCGATACAAACCACATTAGAAAAGTATATACCGTTATGAATAGGTTAACATCGTATGGACGAGATTCAGCTCATTGCTCAAAAGCGCGCTTTTCCAAGCAGGGGAAGGGCCCGGATTCATGAAGACGCCCTTAAAAAACTTGAAACCGAAGAGGGTTCATCAATTGATATCGGTATTCTTGATGCAGAAAAATGGATATCGGCAACTGCTTTTGCTGACTCGCTCGTTACATCAGGTCACATCCGCCTGAGCGTGGAGGACTTACAGGTACTTGGTGCGAGTGAAGGTTCCACGCTCCGGATCAGGAAAACAGCATCGATGACCGAACAGATCAAGGGTGGGCTAAGTAAAACCGGTGAGGCCATCAAAGGTACATCAACCGCGTCAATCAAGGCTGGTGCTGCCGGGGCTGCATCAAGTGTTAGTACCGGCCTTGGCAACGCAGGGCATTCAGTCAGTGCAGCTTTTTCCAATGCATACGAGGCTGCAAAAAAGAGACTGAAACCCAACGATGCAGCAACTCTTGATAAGGCACTGAAAGCGAACAAGGGAGAAGTACGTGCCATCACCGTTACTACCGATTCAGGCATCCGCCCGCTCTCCAGCATCATACTACCAAAGGGGGTTGTTCTTGCAGCAGTACAACGCGGAGATGCAATTCAGACAACCGATCCTTCCTTTGTCCTTATAGGAGGAGACATTGTTTACCTCGTGGGAGAAAGCAGTCTTCTTGATGAAGCTGCAAAGGTAACCGGAGGATAGTATGGATTTATTTGCACCACCAGACTGGTTCATCATCGCAATGCTCCTCTTAATTGCGCTTCTCTTAATTCTCATCGTTGTCTGGGCTATCCGCAGGAGCCACGGCAGCGTCCGGAAAATGGAGATTGAAGTCGAAAAACAGAAACTCGATCTCCTTGCTAAAGACCTGGACACACGGGCTAAGGAGCACCCCTTCACCAAGCTCAGTACTGACCAGATCCAGTCAATCCGCACCCTTGAAGATGAGAACGAACTCATCGAACTGAACAACTACCACAAGGAGAAAATCGTCGAGTCCAGGCTCCGGAAACTTGAAAACCTTGTTCGGGAAGCGAAACTCGAGCGGATGATTCTTAAACTTGACCTCGAAGAGAAGAATGTGAAATAATGGCAGAATTTGCAGAAGGGACGGTAGGGGAGAAACAGTCATTCTGGAGTACCTTGCCGGATGTAAAGGGTTACATGGACCAGAAGCTCCCGACAATGGACAAGTCGCTGGACACGTACTTTGACAAGAACATGGAGGCAATTATCGAGGAATGGGGCCTTCTTGTTGAGAACGATATGCTCGACCTTGAACGACGTGTCAATGAGGTCACTACGGAGATCAACCAGCTATACGACCACAAAGACGTCCTTGGCGGAAGGGTGAAGAAGCTGGATGCCGTCATCTCGAACCTGGAGGGCAAGTAAGATGATAGACAAGTACATGAATAAGTACCTGGACCGCCGGATGAAATACCTCATCGAGGAATGGCAGATTGCTACAAAAAATGAAGTGGCCGACTTCTCATTCAGGTTACAGGTTCTATCAGATGAGGTCACGCAACTGGCCTCGTTCGAAAAAAATGCCGATACAAAACTATCAGACCTTGAAACACGTGCCAAGAACCTGGAGGCGAAGAAGAGATGACCCTGCTTGAAATTATCCTGGCAATCCTGGTGATTGTTGTCATCGTCATCGCCATCTATTTCTTCTTCAAGGGCAAAATTGGTAAGATCTCCCTGACGAGACCGGTTGAGAGCCGGATCGATGAATATCTTGACCGCCGGTTCGAATCGATGGTAACCGAATGGGCCCTTGTAAGGACACCGGCAGTTAATCGGTTCAAAGCGCAAAATGAGCCTGTGCTTGGCAAGAATGAAGCAAAAGTATCTGAGTTACAGGGTTTTGAGAGGGAAATAAATAACACCTTGTCAAGAATGGAAGACCGGCTTGACATTCTGGAACAAGAGATCATAAAGACCAACTAAATTGTGTACTGTCGACCGTTGCAAAAGAATATTAATGATAACTTGGGACTACGTATGAGATTTTAATGAAAGGAAACGGATCGTTGTATAATGCAAGGAATATTGAGATTTTTATCGTCCTTGTATTAGAATTAATATTTATCGGGCTCTATGTCCAGTCGATCCTGATCGGTGATATGACCCGCTCCCTCTGGCCTCTCATCTCCATACTTCTTACCCTGGTCCCGTTTGTCTTCGAATGGAAGGACAAGGTATCGCTGCCCTTCGGGTTGAAAATGCTGATCCCGCTTGCCTTGTTCCTCCATGTCGCGGGTGGGATTATGCGGTGGTACTGGGAAGTGCCGTTGTTTGACAAATTCGCCCATGTGGTCTCGGCTATCGCACTCGGGCTTATCCTGTTCACCATGTACCAGTACCTGGATTATCGGGAATATGTGAAGAAGAAACCTTTTTTCAAAAAGAGGATACGATTTTTAAAAACACAGGAAGGGGATGTCCTCGCGGGGGTCTTAGTAATCCTGGTAATCCTTGGCTTCTCATGGGAGTTCTCGGAGTACGTGATTGACGCGATCTACCATACAACCTATAACTTCGGGCTGGTTGATTCGGTAACTAATTTTGCGGGAGATATAATCGGAGTCCTGATTGTAATTTACTTTGTACATCGGTCAATGGAAACCATTCCTCCGGGTGAACATCTTGATTATCTTCTCCTGGAGCATACCGTTAGTAACTGGGTAGAAAAGACGGATAGTCTCCCTGTTCCGGAAAATCCGGAATTTTTCTAATGTTAAGGTGGTTATCGGAAAACCTGGAATTCCTGCAGGTATTCAAAAAATTTCCCGGGTAGCACGGGGTGTCATCTGTACAACCATGATAGAATTATATTGTTCCTATCCAATTGGAAAACGTTCTAAATGACCTGAATAGAGAATTTTTACGTACTACATATTGTCATATCGTCAAAAATGTCAAACCCTATCCTCTCAAGTTGCTCGGAGTCTTCTTCAAGAGATTGAGATATCCAACTTCATTTGAAGTCGGCATTCCCAAATTACATCGTTCAACACGATTTAAAAACCGGAGCAGTTCAGTGGATTGTATAATCTGGTGTTGCTTGTCAACTTTTCAATGTTTGGATAAACCAGGTAAGGGCAGTGTTAAGACGATATGCCAGGTCACAAACGAAGAAATACGCACGGGCTCGAGGTCTAAAAAAAATCCGGTTATCTGACGAACAGATTATCCTGTATAGACGGAACGAGTAATATCAGGAATACGGGTGAATAAGGCTGGCGGTGACATTCTGTCCCTCACATCTGACTGGCACCAAATACGACGTTATTCAGAGACCTCCTGGGCCTTACTCTTGCGGATCTGTTTGCCAAATAAGATCAGTACTACCATGCCTATGACGCCGGTTACCATTACCATAACCAGCACCGAATGGTCAGTGAAATCAAGAACTGCGATTACTCCGGCTATAGCAAGGTTTCTCTGTGCTGTACCGAATGCAAGGACTTTTTTCATCCCTGGACCGACTCCAAAAAGCCAGCCAATACCAAAGGCCACAAGAATAAGGACGATGGCCGCTAACAATCCCCTGGTGCCCATCATCAGCCGCAATTCACTGAAGTAGACCCAGAAAACTGCACCGAAACTGACAATAATCGCAGCATAGGATATTTTCGATAACCACGGGCCGAACTTTATCGCAGCTGGTTCCTTCCTGGAACGTACCATGAGCCCGGCTATAAGGGGAACTACCAGGAGCAGGATGAGGGCCGTGATTATGAGCGGAAGGTTAACGGTCCCACCGGGGAGGAGCGCATAGAGGATGAAAGGGATATACACCACGCTGAGTACCGTAAGGAACAGGGCGAGGACACCTGCAATGGAATAGTTATCCCCGCCCACCTGTACGATCCGTGGGAGAAATGGCACGCCTGCTGCAGCAGCCATCAGGATAAGACCGATGGAGATTCCCTGCGGAAGATCCAGAGTGGTTACCAGGAGGTATGCCACGAGCGGTAATACGATAAAATTTGCGACCATGAGGAGGAGAACCAGCTTTTTGTCCTGCAGCGGGCCAGGGAATACTTTCCCTGGCATAGAGAAACCAAGTGCAAGCATTCCGGTAATTGCAAAAATAATGATCCCTGTGTAGGATGCGAACAGGAGCACCTCGTTTATTTTCGATGCAAAGAACAGGACAAAAAAAGCTGCAATCACAAAACCGGTAACGGTAAAGACAATGGATGGCAACCGTTTCCATTTAAAAACCCAGGCAATGACCGGAGTTCCATAGAGGCCGATACCGGGTATCCAGGCGATGAAACAGCAGGAAATGGCACCATATCTCTTAATTACCGGGTGTTTGTCCGAAATTTTCGCTATCTTATCGATCCATTTTCTGACCCGTTCCGATGAGGCCGCCAACCCGTCGCAGATCTCGAAAATAGCCATTACCATTCCTATCGCGAAACAGGCCATTACAATAAGGATTACAGCGGGTGATAACCCCATGGCCATCCCTATTGGAGGTGCTGCTGCCTGGAGCAGTAATGTCGAGGTGATCATGGCAAGGATCTGGGCACTGCCAACCCCAAAAATCGCGCCGATGGCGAGGGGAATTACTACTGCAATACCAATGAACAACAGCAACGCCTTTGAGAGCTTTTTTAACACAATTCTTCCGGTACTGGGCCCTGAATCTTCCATGATATCTAATCATTGAGATTGATGAGTTTAATAATAGATTAGAAAAATTCTGATGTTCCTGGGTGGGAATACCGGGATTTCACTTTACCCTGTAGTGGTCAGGGGTTTTAATGTCAAATTCCATGAAGCAGGAGACATGATTCTCCCTGGAAATTTTTTGTAATATCGTGAAAAATGGTATTATGAGTGGACATACCCAGGACTTTATCCTTGGTTGCAGTGAACTCTTCGTCTGATAATACACCCATTGTATGAAGTTCTGTCAGTTTTTGCAGCTGCGCCATGCAGGTATCATCTCTTCCTCCGGCTGCCGTGGCGGTTGCTGCCGCCTGTGCCTGGGCTTCAGCAGCACCCTTTGCCTTCTGTGCCCCAACTTTTGCAGCCTGCGGGTGGCCCATTTTCATTCCTGTTACGAGCATTAATCATCTGCCTCTCATTTCAGACACTTCCCTCTGATATTAACTTCCGTTCTACACTTCTGACAATTTCTGGGTGGATATGATCCATATCTACCAGACCCGCCTCTGAATTGAGGACTCCTTACTTTAAATGGATCGCTCACGTGTTTTCGAAAAGAAGAATCCCAGCCGAGCTGTTATTCGGCAAGACTGTGGCGATTTCTTCGAGATCATTGATTGAGAACCACTCGCTGACTCTCTCTGCGATTGCGCTGAATGCATCACCTGCAACCCACCACAGGTTCTTTGCTTCAGTGATCAATCTGTTGCCTTTCTGGTCTTTTCAATACGAAAGCACTGTCGATAATTCGAATTATGTTATTTTTTACAGACTGGCAAATTCAGGGGCAATCTCCCCATTGAACTGGTTCTCTGGAAATCTGACTCCTGTTAGTCTGCCGGACCCAAATGATCCGGCTTGGTTTATGAGTACTATTTGTTGTTATATTTCACCTGCAGTGTGATTCCGATAGAGCAAATTATCAGCAGATGTAGCTTCCAAATAAAAAATATTAATAATCCCGTATGGCGTAAACTTGTGTTTTCTGGATTGTACTCCCCCTTGATCCATCCGACTGGCAGGGGTCAATAAAAAATATTTTATCCAAATACCCCTCCCAGCTCGCTGCGGGCATAAGGAATGCAATTTTGTGTTTAAGATGAACCATGAACTATTGTAGGCAACAGAACTACCAGCAGGTGGTGCGAATCATGCCCCGTTGCTTGCCGCGGGGTGCCCCGACGTATTTTGACTCAAAAAAATTACTTTCTTTCCATCCTGCTTCTGAGCCTGGTAGCATTAACCAGCAGCATCAGCCCCAGCAAAAAGGCGATGATGCCGACGATTACCATGAGCAACTGCAATACCCCCTTTGGGTTGAACAATATCAGGACCCCGAGCACGAGTGAGAGGATTGCAATGATGACCCTGCTTGTAAAGCCTTCAGGAATTGCCGCACGGCCTTTTTCCGCCCGGAAGAGCAGGATAAAGGCACTCGCAACCATCCATAGTGCAAGTATCCCGAGGATAAAAATCACCCAGAGACCCAGTGGTAGGTAAAATGCAATTATCCCCGCGATAATAATTCCTAAACCCCGATACAGGAGTCCCCCGGGAAGGACCCTGGTGGGACTGGACGCAATACCCTGCCACGAGGTTATGATCCCGAGGCCGATAATCGCCAGAGGGACAAGGAGATTCACGATGCCTTTAAACATCACTAAGGGGTTTGCGATAATGAATACCCCGACGAGCATGAGAAGGATACCGACAAGGACCTGTTCCTTCCAGGACTGATTTTGCCCCTCCAGGATTTCTGTTTCTTCACCCGATTTTTTCCGGGTTCCGGCAATAAGCGTGACAACGGTATCCCCGATCATGAGGAGAAGGGGGGCATCATCGATGAGATGCAGGTAGGGGTGGACCTTCGGGTCATGGTTGTCAAGGTGGACGTGCCATTCTGCCTGCTGTTCATGGCAATGGAATTGCCCTTTCCGGTAACTTGCAATGGTCCCCGGAGATGGAACATTAATCGGGGATTTTTTCCAGTCGGGATCAAGGGGCTCTGTAACCGATTCTTTCGGCACGATCACTTCCCAGACCCCCTCATTAAGCGGGCCGAGGAATTCGTCTAATGTTGTAATGATCTACACCTCCTGTTTGTAATTTAGTAGGAGGTTCCACGGTATTTATATGATATGTTTCAGGAGTGACGCTGATAGTATCCTCATCCACGGGGAAATTTGCGACACAGATGAGGTTTTGGTATACCCGGAACCCGGAGTTCGTAATGCTGTTCTTTGAAGACGATGGTAGCGGCATACCTGAACGTATTACAAACAGAATATTCACGCAAGGACGTCCAGACAAAGAACTGTGTCCGGGCTTTTCCTGGTTCGGGAAATCCTCGAAATTACCGGGATCACAAGATGTGATTCTGGTGAACCTGGAAAAGGGGCATGATTTGAGATCACGGTTCCAAATGGAACGTGTCACATCACGGAGAATGATGCATGAATGATAAGTCTTTTTGACAATATTCATCGTTAACCATGTATTAAAAAAAAATTATACAATTCCCCCCTACCCTTCTACATCAAACGTCTTCGAGAACGACGTCCACCGTTACGTCCTCCCCGATGTTGAACAGACCGCTGGCCATCAGGTCCTTACCGATTGAGTTTAGATAACCTAACTCAGTAGTCGATCCAATCCCGTCCAGACTCCTCGAACCGAAGTTGAACGCCCCGGGTACCCAATAGCAGTAAAAGCAAATGAATCCAGCATCTCCAGTTCCGGCTAGTCATCCAACAACACCTGTAGGTACCCCTGTCTTACCTGTGTTAACCCCGAAATCTGAAATATTCCTCTATTTTACGCCCGAATTAACGAAACGATACCATCACCGGGGTATCCATACCCCACCCCAACTCCTAAAATCCGTTCTCGTTCGTTTAAATCGCCCGCATTAGCCTCTGTTTTGGTTTGATGCGGAATACGGCTAAATTGGGCGATTTTACCTTAATTCAAACGAAATCTGGCCTTATTTGGTGTTTACCTTTTTTAAAAACCCCATAAAAGCCCTCATTTATCCTCATGATTTGCCAATTCCCATATTGCCCCTGGTCATTTTAATGCCCCACCATAAGATTCGATCAGCCCGGCCGCTGGCCATCGCGGTTCTCAACCCAACCTCCACCTTCTCCAACGACATCAATCAGAACTCCATCGTCCTGAAGATGACCTGACGGGAAGTGTTTCTTTCCTGTCACGGGTGATTCCAATGCCGACCCCGATACCCGAATTGCCAATAGCGGAACAAATATTCAGGCAGATATCCTCAAAGTCGGGCACCATGGCAGCGCTACGTCATCGAGCTCAACCTTCCTTTCCAAAGTACATCCGAAGACCGGCGTTACTGAAGTGGGAGCCGGAAATTCCTATGGCCATACAACATCAGCAACCTATGGTCGCCTGGCCCAGGTGGGACCTGATAGAATGATATTTATTATTTAAGGGGGAGAAAATTTACACCGTGAATCGTTATTTCTTCATCCTAAAGCAACTCTCCAGGGCAATCATGATCATCGTCGGGATTGGAATTTCCCTGCCACTTATCATTGGATTTATTTTTGGAATTCCGTCCGGTAAAATACTGGCATTGATTGCTTCTACGTTAGCCCTGCAGGCAACGGCATCTCCCGTCGGTGTTGGGCTTGGCCTGCCCCCGGAAATAATCCTTGCAGTAATGGTCTGTTTTGCTCTTGGCATGGTCATGGGAATTTATGAAATACTTGACACCATGGCGTTAACTTCCATTCGAGTCAAGGGCTGGCTGGACAAAACCGAGCAGAAGATGTGGAAGTTAAAGAAATTTAATAAATATGGCGCATTCGCCTGCATTTTAATCTCGTGGATCCCCGGACTTGGGCTTTATTCTACCCCGGTGATTGCCTGGGTACTCCGGTGGAACAAATGGCTATCAATTCTCTGCACGATATTCGGATTTTCCATCGTCACCATTTTTTTCATGTTGCTTGCAATGGGCATTCTGAAATAGTTTCCAGCACAAAAAATAGGGTTGAGGCGAATTCCTCATCCCGCTAATTCAGCTGTGGCATTATGAGAATTTCAGGAAATGCACACGGTAGAGAAGAAGTCTAATATTTGAATAAATCTGCACAATAATTAAGGTAAATTGTTACCCGGAACCGATCGTACCATGATTAATATATGTGGCTGAATCACTATACGATACCTGTGCATGCACGGCGAAGTAATTGGGGGTCGGTATGAAAGAGATCAAAATTAGACAGACCAGAACCGATGGAAAGATTACTATTGACATGTGGTTTAAAACGTTTGACCAGCTGTTTGATGCTTCCGATCCGTTTCCATTTCCTGAAAAGGAACTGACGAACCAGGCTGAAGACTCGATATTTGAGTCATACATCGATTTAGCTCTTCGGAAAGATGTCGATCTCATATTACATATCCCGTGTGGAAGTGTTTCTCCTGATGGTGAAGATCAACTGTCGAATGCCGTCAGGCGCCATTTCTCGTTCCGCCTGGATGACCTCGCCCGCGAAAAAAAGTCTTCATGGAGAGAGGGCCAGGTAAGTGTCCTGATCGCCCTGGTAAATGCATGTATCGGTGTCTTCGTGTTCTATATTTATTTTAAAAACCCCTCACCGCCGTTTATCTCCACCCTTATTTTCGGTGTCTTCGTGATCATGAACTGGGTGACAATCTGGGATACGTATGAGTATTTCCTTTATGATTGGCGCAAGCTCTGGAGAAAATACCGGGTATATGAAAAACTTACCCGGGTGAACGTGGTCGTGCAACAGACGTATTAGGTCTGCAAAATATTTTCGGGGATTAAATTGTGCGATTTCCTGGGTTTCAAGGTAGTAAGGGAGGCCATGTTGCCGGCGGGTAATTAAAAGGGCGGCCAGCCGCTACGTCCTGATAATGATTGATCTGACCTCGTACATGGTGTTTTAGTAAGGCAAGCCCGTCAGCATTCCGGATTACCCCGGAAAGAAGAAATGTTCATCTAATAATTCTCCCTTGTCCAGGGAGGCCCGCAATATAATGTGACCCCTGAAAATCAGAAATCTTAATCAGGAGTGCAGATGAAGATACTGCTGGTATTTTTATGTCTGAAACAATGACTCCTTCGCTGAACGTGATCCCGGGAACACACCTGTTCCCCTGGTGGCTTGTACTTATCCAGGGTCTTATCACCTTGATCCTGGGAATATTCCTGCTTTACTACCCCTATGGAACATTCCTGGTGCTGGTCATGTTCCTCGGAGCCTACTGGTTTGTCAGTGGCCTGTTTGGGCTGATAAGCCTGTTTGTTGATCGCACGAATGCGGGCTGGAAACTCCTCTTCGGTATCCTCGGTATTATTGCCGGTATCGCTATCCTGACCTACCCATTGTACAGTACGTTTGTCGTCCCCTACATATTCATCATCCTGGTGGGAGTATGGGGCCTCATTATGGGATTCATGGGCCTCTTCGCAGCCATTAAGGGTGGTGGGTGGGGTGCCGGTATTATCGGTATCCTCCTGATTATCTTCGGGTGTTTAATCCTCGCCAACCCGGTTGTAAGCACCTTATTGCTTCCATTTGTCCTCGGGGTATTCGGCATTATCGGTGGAATTGCTGCCATTATCGGCGCCTTTATGATCAAAGGCCAGACTGAAAAAGCAGCCTGAAGTTCTTTTATTACTTCCTTTTTTTTATAAAAAAAGAAAAATTCCATACAGGAGGTATGGAATGCTAGATTTTTTTAAGAGGAATACGATGCGGAAATCTCCTGCAGATTAGTGATTTTTATATTCCATTGGTGAAATCCTGATGTTTTTCTACCAAACTGCATTTTTATCCCTCTCCTTTTTATGACTAAAAGGGAACGTGATCTTAATCTGTATGAGGTTTCTCTTAGGCATTGCCAGAGGATGGTGGTTTCGCTGGGAATGCAAAAAGGAATATTAATAGTACGATATAACACTCATGACAAAACCCAAAAGTCTCTCCCATTCGAAAATCAGGGAATATGTCACTTAAATCCATTATAGGGGCCATTAATGGGCTATAAAAAAATCAGGTAATTATGACGGGGAGTGTAAAAACCCGCTGCAGGACAATTACCAGGAATATCAGTGCAATCCCGATAAAAATTAAAGTAATCACCGGCCATTTCCACTTTCCGGATACACCAGCGAAGAATAATACCAATGCTCCAAACACGGTGGTGAGAATGTAACTGTCACTGTTTGCGTTCGCCTGCCGGACTTTGTCAAGGTTTCCCGATATATTGAGCTTCACCTGCTCGAGTTCACGGCTGGTCTTAAGTGAGTAACTATCCAGCGAAAATGGTGTTCCCGGGGGAACCTCCCCTGGTTTTGCACCCTGTAACCATTCATTAAAAGCCGGCCGGAATTCATCACGGAAACGGCCTTCGAGAAAAACCATTCTCCCTGTCTGTTTTTCACTCGCCGCCTGGACCCATGAAAGGAAGAGGTTTACATCGATTGTCCGTAACATATTGTCATTATCGGTAAGGCGAATCGATTCCCCCTGCGAGAGAGCAATAGCCCCAACATTCTCCATCTGGACATTGCCCCATGCAGAGGCCTCGTATACAGACCAGGCTGAAGCTACGGTTGCTGTTGCTAGGAGAAGGAGTATTATGATCTCAATAATCCTTTGAATTTTCTGTCTCCCCTCTTCGGGTTCGATCACAGCATTTTTATCAGGGCTACTGGATCCCAAGATTTTTAAGAGCGATAATAAACCCATGGGTACCTTTCCAATCGTTAGTATTCCATATGACGCAAGGAGTATTGAAATTTTGTAACTGTTAAGCATGAATCAAATTTTTTAATCTGCTCAATCCTTGTTGCGCAATGTTTTTTTGTGATACGCAACAAAAGCTACTCCCGACCAGCAAAAAAAGATCGGAGTGAACAGGGATGCCAGGACAAAAAACAATTATCGCTTATATTATTACCCTGACAGCCGCTACGATTATCGTTCTGCAGACAATATACCGGACTTTTTATGATACCTTTCCCTGGTCGGTCAACGAATTTCACACGGTCAAATACAAAGCCAGTCTAGGGTTCATCCACCCCGACAGCCTTACGTTCTGGATACTCCTGACAGGGATAATCCTTGCACTTGTTATCCTCTTTTTCCCCCCGGTAAAGCAGGAACATAGTGAGATGGTGAACCTTGACGAGGTTACAAAGAGATTATAAACAGGATAACTGAAATGAGTAATCACCCGGGTGAATACTCTATGGCCCTCTTACATCGTGAAACAAAACTGCTGATATTTCTGGCCATTATTGCAATAATCAGCAATATGATTCCCTTTTACATACTGCTGAATTATGGAAGGCCGTGAATAGTTAATTGTTGCGTGCCAATTTTTCCTCAACGAATGGTTCCTGGACCTACTCGGTACCTGCCCTGGTTCTTTCCGGCCGTTTCTGTCTCCGGATAAGGTAATGTATGTTCTCTCCGATAGGAACCGACAAGATATACAGGTACGCAACAGCAACTGCGGCAAGCGACCCGATGGTATGGGCCACGTCGTCACCGATAATGTCACTGAGTCCGTCATTGTATATCGTGTGATTCAGTACATCGTTCGATACTTCTACGACCTTCCACATACCCCCGAAAAAGGCCATTAACAGAAATATTCCGATCAATATAGTTGTCTTTCGCAACCTGACACCCCACAGGTCCAGCACGAGAAAAAATACAAAGATAATCAGGCCAACAGAAAGACCGGAAACAAAATGTGCAACCTTGTCAAACAGTGGGAACGTGGGTGACCAGTACCACCGCATGACCCCGCCCGCAATATGGAGGAACAGGGAAAGGACGATGATGCTTTTTACCCCGAACGGCAGGGTGATCTTCAACAATTTTTCTACCATCAGCGGAACGATAGAAATGATCATGGCTACGATCACCGCATACGACCGGGCCGTATCCCCTATCTCTATTGCCCAAGAATACCAGGCCAAAAAAAATAATTTCAAAAATCAGGAGAATGAACAAATCCACCCTGTTTAAAAAATATTTTGATATCGCCATTTCAACGCTACAGGTTGTTTTTTTTATTGGAAAAATTTTATGCTTATTCGTCATTCCCCAATTATCGGAAAAGCTCTTGCTTTGTGCGGGTATGAATTTTCCAACGGGAAAAAAGATTTCCCTGTTGAGATGCCGTAAAAAACGATACCTGTGGATACTTATCCGGGATAACCCAAAATAATCCCAAAAACGGCGGAAAAATATGAAAAATGATGATGTAAATAGCTCTGACCGTAATGGCAGCTCACAACATAACTGCCAGGAAAAAGGTGGCGTTCATTCCTTTATCCAGTCAATGGCGGTAGGCAGCAAATGGTTGTTCGGCCTCGCTATTATTGGCACCGGGATCATTTCGGCAGATCTTTTTATTTATGGGTTCCTCCTGAGTCTTTCCGGGGTTTACAAGGCAATAATACAATTCAACTTTGCGATGGAGACGGTCCAGGTATTTCTCGCAACATCAATAGAGATCATCGATATATTTCTCGTTGCGACGGTCTTTTATCTTATATCCATGGGGCTTTATGAGCTCTTTGTCGCCAAAGCACCGCTCCCCGGCTGGGTGGAAATTCGTAATCTCGATGACTTGAAAACCAAGCTCCTCGGACTTATTGTCATTGCATTAGCCGTCCTTTTCCTTGGGGTGGCCCTGACCCACATTAAGGAAATGGGTATACCGGGATTCGGTACTGCAGTGGCAATTATGATTATAGCAATCTCCTCTTACCTGTGGGTTAAGCATGAATAATACCAAGGAGACGATAACCTTGGAAGGGAACTCTCTCTTTTTTTAATCAGACACCGGGAAAACACACGTAGAATAGTGCAAATACGTAAATGCAGTAATTCTATTACATTGTTATTCAGGGGATTTTCCAATGGTTTCAGAAGACGAGTTCGTGATGAAAAAAAGGTTTGGGTATGAAATATTCATTGCCCTTGTATCGATAGTAACGGCTTGTCAACCTGGCATGAGGTTAAAAGGCCATGCAGCCTTTATGCAATGAAAACATGAATGCCCATCTATTTATGCCCGAAATGTTGCTGGATTCTTAATTTTCATCACAAATCAGGGGAATTTTCATGCCGGTTTCACGGACTAGTTACACATTTTTTAAATACAATACCTCCAAAGGATCAGGTTAACATGCTGTCATTGATCCTTATCGGGGCAATTATTTTTTCGATAGCAATTTTTATCTATTCCCTAATGTCGCACCGTATCGAGGGATCAATTGTCACGGCCCCGATGATCTTTGTTGGAATTGGCCTGCTGGTCAGTCCTGAAGTGTTCGATTTTGTGGCGATCGGCGCGAATAGCCAATTAATATTGATATTTGCAGAAATTGCACTGGTATTAATCCTTTTTTCGGATGCAGCACGGATTGATTTCACCACCCTGAAAGGAAACCGTAGTTATCCCACCCGTCTGCTTGCGATAGGTCTTCCCCTCACTATTTTCGCAGGGTCTGTCACTGCGATGGTACTATTCACCGGTATTGCCTTACCTGAAGCAGCGCTTATCGGGGCAATCCTTGCGCCCACCGATGCAGGGCTTGGCCAGGCAATAGTGAACAGCCCTAAAGTTCCGGCCAGGATACGTCAGGCCCTGAATGTAGAAAGTGGACTGAACGATGGGGGAGCGATCCCGTTTTTCGCCTTATTTTTAGTCCTTGCAGATGCAGAGAAGAATAATATTCCGGCAGTTCAATGGATCCTTTTTGCGGCTGAACAAATCGGCCTCGGTATTCTCACGGGGTTAATTGTAGGTCTGTTGGGGGGTTATCTCGTCAATAAGGCCATTGATAAAGGATTGATGAGGGGCAGGTTCCAGTGGATTGGCTTCCTCGCACTCGCCATTATATCGTTTGTTCTCGCAGATGCCGTGGGTGGCAGCGGGTTCATCGCCGCATTTGTCGGGGGATTTGCCACTACCCTCACCGGCAGACACGTTGGGGAGTCGATAATCGAATTCACCGCAACAGGGGGGGAAATCTTCAGCCTTGCCGTATTCTTCATTTTTGGTATCCTTGCTGCGAGTCTCATGTCCGGGATTACCCTTGTAATTCTTGTCTATGCCGTGCTGAGCCTCACCCTTATACGAATGGTACCCGTTGCAATAGCATTGAAAAATACTCGTTTGCAGCCGGAATCTGTCCGTTTTATCGGGTGGTTCGGTCCACGTGGACTTGCATCGATTGTCCTGTTGCTTATTACACTCAATGAAGCCCCGGGTATACCTGGCCTGCAGACAATTGCCGTGGTAGTAAGTACTACGGTACTAATCAGTGTTTTTGCGCATGGTTTATCCGCAAACCCGCTCATCAACTGGTATGAAAGAAAAATGGCATCGTTGCCTGACGATGCACCAGAAAAGAAAGAAGTGGTGGAATCCCCTACCCGCCTTCATGCCACG
>JAPKXR010000392.1 GCA_026394715.1 Methanomicrobiales archaeon
GCGAATTTCATCGCAGACCAGACCTCCGGAAACGCTCCGCTTACGGTTACATTCACCGATACCTCCACGGGATCGCCTACGACCTGGATATGGTTGTTCGGAAACGGGCAGACTTCCTATGATAGGAACCCTGAGATCACGTACCAGGGACAGGGTGCCTATACGGTCCAGCTGACCGTGGAGAAGGGCGGGGTCCAGAGTAAAAAGAGCATGACAATCAACGTGAACCCTGCACCTTCAGTCGTAAAGCCTGTGACAACCGTTGTAACCTCAGAATTCAATAACGGGAACATCGATACCGTTTTTAACAGTCCGACAAAACCTACATCAGTCACCTTTGCGACACCCGTAAAAATTATCTCCATCACGAATTACCATTGGAACAATGGCAAGGGGGCCACACCTGGTTCAATCGCCCTGAAGCATGCTGATGGGACCCTCTATGGGTATTGGTCAGCGTCCGGGGAACCGGGGCAGGGTGGAGTCCCGAATGCCAACTGGATAGCGAAGCCTTTGGTAACGGTCAAGGCAGGGACGTATACCGTCCTTGACTCAGGTTCGTCTACCTGGTCACAAAACACCAAGTCAGGAAACGCCGGTTTTACCCGGATTGTCTATCAGTAGATTTAAACGCCACCAGTGGCAAAATAACCGCACAGGCCCCGGCACCAGAGAAGGCCGCTGCTATAAGGACTGCGGCCAATTCTTCGGGGACTGGAGGGTGCAGGTCGGTAATCCTGCCGGGGACTCTCCATTCAATATGCCTGTTAGAGATCTGATTGACGGGATCCCCGGATCACAGGATTAAAAATTTAGTCCTTTATCATACCTTTCTCCCGAATACGCTTTGCTCCCTCATACCGTTTCGTAACCGACCGCGATAACAATAGAATATTAATAACCTCTGATGACAAATGCCTGCTATGAAGGGGCCGAATCTTCTATCCTGCGGGATTATTCTCCTCACTATTGTCCTGATGTCCGGAACAGTGACCGGGGCGAGGTATACACCCACGCCAACGGTGGATTATGCAGAAATCCAGGCGTTTAACTCGGTTAATGATGCGTCGCTTGCGCTCTACGCCGGTCAGAATGCGTTACAGGCCGGAAGGTACGAGGAGGCCCTGGTGCAGTATACCCGTACCACGGAGCTGGACCCGTCGTGGATGGCAGCCTGGTACTTAAAGGCCTATAGCCTGGTAAAACTGAACCGCTCCGAAGAGGCGTTGACCGCGGTGGACCAGGCCCTGGTCCTGGAATCGTCAGACCGTGATTCTAACAACTTAAAGGCGGAAATCCTTGAAAATCTCGGGCGCCGGAATGAGGCCGCGAATTACCGGAGGACACCTGTATCATCATCTCCCACCCCCTCCGCCCCTGTGCCGGTAACAACGGTGAAAAAGTCCCCGGTACACCTGGTGACGATCCTATCCGGGTTAATCAGTATTGCATGGATCGGAAGGAAGCATGGAAAGGGTACTTCTTTTAATGGGCCCATGAAAAAAATGGGTGAATAATGAATAACCACGAATGGAAATGGCTATATGTCTCACTGATCGCAGCGGTGCTGTTTATTATTCTCCTGTTTGTGGCAAGCGGGACCATGGACGCAATGTCAGGGGGGTACGCGGTGATGTTTATCTCATTTTTCCTGACGCTCTCTTCGTTTGCCGTTGCATTGCTTTTCTTCACCCGGGCAAGGGCAATGGATGACATACTTCGCGGAAAAAACCTGCTTGCCCACTGGGTCTACCCGGTAGAAGAGACGCGGAAAAGTGCAGAACGTGAATTTATAAATTATAAGGAGTCCAACCGGGCCCTGCTCTACGTAGTAGGTGGTTTTATCTTTATTGCGATGCTCCTGATGATCATCTTCGGAGAGGAAGCCGGGGTTACTACTGCCGGAATACTCTTTATCGTGCTCATCATTATTGCCATTGTCTCTGTCATGGCCCCGAGGCTGGAACTGAAACGTGCCCTTAACGCATCCCGTGAGGCCTATATTACCGGCACGGGTATTATTTATGAAGGGGCCGTGTACCCGTTCCAATCTTTCCTGGTGAGAATGGATGGTGTCAGGTTCACGAAAGGGACTCCCAGGAGACCACCGATGCTTGGGTTTTCATTCTTGCAGCTGGTCGGACTTTTTATCCTGCGACCGTTCGAGATCAGCGTCCCTGTCCCAGCAGGCGAAGAAAAAACAGCACTGGAGATCGTAAGGATGCTCGGGGGAAGTGCCAGCGGGGAAGAAGTTGCCGGACCCGGATCCGTCAGTTGCCCATCATGCGGGGCTCCTCTGAGTCCAGGTGAATGGTTATGTGAATCCTGCGGGGCAAAATCCTCACTTATTAACCTGGAAACTACAAAATTGCCCCTGCGCTGTCCATCATGTGGCGAGTTCTTACAACCAGGGACAAAGTTCTGCAGGTCGTGCGGGGAAAAAATTTCCTGAATGGCCCCCTGTTTTTTTTCAAAATCCCCTTTAAGGGTTGGAAATGCTGGCGTTTGGGGGGTCTGGAAAAAGGTAAATGGTATATTGGTCTCAATTAATGCCCGGATTTGGATGAAACCGCTATAAATAGCAGGGTTATGTCCTCGTGGATATTGGGGTCAAATGCGGGCGATTTAAACGGACAGAAACGGGGTATCCCGGTGGGTGCCGGGTGGTTTATACCATTTGAGAAAACATTTTCGTTATTTCGGGAAAAATTCGGTTTTCTCTCCATCCTGCGAAAGTGGGTACGTCAGGGGAAGTTTTGGTCGGGATGGTCGGGGGTCTTTGGGTCCCTGCTGAGTTTCCAAAGATTCCGGATCGGACTGCTTTCCTATTCTTCACAACTTGAAAAACCGGGTGTCTGACTATCATGGATATTCCCGTCATTCAGTATGTGTAGGTATGGACGCACAATTGCATGAGCAGAAACCAGGGGGCTACCTCGGGCATGCGGAGCCCCGATGTTAGATCGGTTAAAAGGGATTTATGAATCCTTCTGTGCGATGAAGATAATCACAATGTTTATACCAACCGAAAAGAAATCCAGTGTCTGGAGAAAAAAATCATGTTTTGTGGTAAATGCGGAACCGATAATCCTGATACCAATAAGTTTTGCAAAAACTGCGGAAGGGCACTCAGAAGAGTGGAACCATCTGACGTACCAGCACCCGCTGTTCCCGCTCCGGTAGCGGCAACTGCCCCACCGGTGATAACTGTTCCATCGTCGCCAGGTTCTTTGACTGCACAATCGCGGATGGAACCTGCACCCGTGCCCGGTTTTATTGGAATTCTTACGCAGAGGAAGTATACGGTTGCAGGCATTATCTGTGGCGTGGCATCTGCACTTATTCTGCCCTATATTCTTGGAGTCGTGGCCATCATACTTGGTATATGGGCAATCACTAAAAAGGACAAATTGGGAGTTATCGGGATTATTATCGGCTCTTTGGTGATTGTAGTCAACTATTTCTACCTGGTAATTTTCCCATAAATTTATTTTTTTAAGACTCATCGGGTGACTCCAGAGTACGAATGTTTCCGGTTTTACACTGGATAACCCCCTGAAAATCTATTCGCTAAGGGGGTATCGAGGTACTAGATGACACCAATGAATATTTGGGATATCCAGAATTCCCGTTTTTCGTAAAGTAGAACCATAACTATGCAATAGGTTTTGGATCTGCAGATTGGGTATCCGTCCTACACTTTTGTGCCGGGTAAGATTTCTGTTTCATTCAACGTGAAATCAATCGATGGTTCTATGAGGTTACTGCTTACGCGTTCTGATATTGAACAAGGAATTAAAAAAAAAGATGTTATTCGGTAGGTTTTTTGTCTGTGGAGGGATATAGCCAGCGATCGCATAACCATGCGACTCCAACTGCCGACAACAGAAGAATACTGACTACGAATAACGAACTCCCAAAAAGATGGTAAAGTTTTGTTGAGAATAGAAATCCACCTGCAAGGAAGAGAATACTAATAACGGCAAGTACCAGGATTGACTTCACCAGGGTTGCATTCACGACACTGCGGTGAAAACGGCGGACAACGACCTGCGCGGACAGGACAAGGGGAAAAACATAAACCAGGCCGATAAGTGAACTTGCGATCAGACCCGCCACGATGACACCGAATTCCGTGTTAAAGGAAAATGCCGTATACCCATACTTGGAGACCGACAGGATCGACAGCAGGGGTGTAAGGAGTACCTGCATCGGTAACCGGGTCCAGGCATGATGATTGATGTAGGATGCGACACCCGGGCTGAATGAATAGTACCATGCTTCAAATGCGAACATAAACTGGGTACCGGCAGAGGATGAGTAGATGGTATTCTGACGGAAGTCCCTGAGCTGCTGGACTTCCACAGCCATTGGTGAACCAAACGTTGCAGTTGCGATAAGGCAACCTGAATCATTTTTATCGTTATAATTTTGTGGTTTATGTGCATCCGCCAGACTCTGAACTTCGGCAGCTTCGTCAGTCCGTCCCAGTTTTTTGAGGACGTCAACTTTCTCCGTCAGCAGATTGTAGTCCGTAGGGTCATCGCCGAGAAGAGTATTGACACAGTCAAGCGCTTTCTCATTATCCCCCGTTTTCTTATAAATACTCTCTTTACTTGCAAGCACAGATCTCATATTTTCCCTTGCAATCGGGGTCATATCCTGTATCCTTAACCCCTCCATCAGATCCCTGGTCTCCATTTTATTGTATTTTGCATCACGTGTTGACCATTCAACTTCTTTATCTTTTAACGCAAGACCGTAATTTTCAAGAGATTTATCATACGCATGAAGGGCCTCCTGATAATTACCACTCTGCTTATACCAGTCCCCCTGGTCCTTCCAGTTATCACCCGTATATGTCCATTTTGGTTTGGCAAATCCGAAGATCACGTTGATAATTGAGGGCTCCTGTTTAGTATTTTCATTCAATTCAGCAAAGACCGGGGCAATGCACGCCGTGATAAAAAAGAGTACAAAAAAAGCGGAAACCAATTTTCTATT
>JAPKXR010000170.1 GCA_026394715.1 Methanomicrobiales archaeon
ATCAACGGGTTGATCGATATCGGTGACTTCACCCGCTTCGCGCATAATTTCAATGAATTCACGCATCGTAACCACTCCACCGGGAAGAGAGGGGATGTTCGACGGATAAGTGGTCAAGAATTCGTGCGACCACCATATCCACGAGATCATCGATGGTCTTCGGGCGATGATAGAACCCTGGGCTTGCGACCATGATCGTAGCACCCGATTCACTTGCAGCAAGCAGGTTCTTTAAATGAATACGCGAGAGGGGCATCTCGCGGGGCACGAGGATACACTTCCTTCCTTCTTTCAGGCTGACATCCGCAGCCCGGGTGACCAGGTTGTCGGCAAAACCATTACTGATGGCCGCAAGGGTTTTCATCGTACAGGGGACGACCACCATGCCATCATGCCGGAATGAACCGCTTGCGATTCCCGCACCCATCCCACCCTCTTCGTGATACACCGCATTGTACCCGTCAAGGTTCACACCTTCATGCCGGGCAATATCCCGCGCAGTCCTTGTTATTATCAGGTGGACGTCCTCCTCAACACAGAGCAGATCAAGGAGCCGTTTCGCATATATCACGCCACTTGCCCCTGTCACCCCAACGACGAATGTCCTTTTCAATGTCATTTCCGGTCACCTATGGATATTAATCAGAAGCTCGCACGGGTATCTCCCCCAGCCCCCACATGGACAAAATTTCAGAGACACAAGGCATCATCCTACTCTACAATACAGTGAGATTTCAGGAGGAAAGAACTTATGCAACCTTAAATTTTGTTGGAAATGGGTTTTTTTATTAAAACCAAAAAAATATCGGTTCTAATAATTTTCCAATTTTAGTGGTTTTTAGGAATAAAGAACCTGAACCTGAACTCGGACTCATCGAGTCCTCTCGACCCGTTCCGGTCAAGTTCATCTCTCATGTCCCGGATGATGGCATTGAGGATATTCAGCTCCTTGAGCACATCACAATCACCATCTGCGGACTCGTTTAAGAAATCAAGAAAATCATTGATGGATTTCAGGACCTCGGATCCTGCGACGAGGTTCATCGTATCGAGAATGTAGGCAAGCCTCATCTTTGCCCGGATCAGCCGGTCTGTGTCACTTCCTGCAGTATTAAGGTCTGTTACCGCGTGGAAAAACTCCTGGTACACTTTCAGTTTATGACGGTCCCCGATGAGCTTTCGTTCACGGCCGTTGGTATAGAGGTAGACGGCGCAGATGACAACTGCTACCGCGACAACTCCGGTGAGTAAAATAATCCAGTCTTCGGTCACTAAAAACCCCCTCGTTGTGAATTGTTCTTTTATCGCTATTGAGGCTTCCGTTTTTTTCCGGCGGCACCGTCGGGTTATACCAGTAATTTATCCTGCAGGGTCATGGGTTTCACATGAAAGACCGCCGATGCAATGATCTCCACCTCATCGGTCAGTTCCGGTGGCGTATATACCCCCAGCCGCCATTGCTCCAGACGGTTGTCATTCAGAGTATTCAGGAGCGGTGATACTTCGGCAAGCTCCACTACGCGGTGCCGGTTTTTTACCTGGACATGCAGGGACATCCCCGACGGCAGTTCCGGGATATCCACCAGCACCTTTGACGGGTCTACCCCTGCGATCCCTGCAATTTCTTCTGCGATCTCTCGCTGTGCCGTGATCCCCCGGAATTCTGTTACAGACTTGACATTGACCTGTTCGCGTCCCACGTAGAGCGCCCTCTTGTAGAGCCGGCGACCGGATATCCTTTCTGCAAACTCCCTTGCAACGCGGGAATCTGAGGTGCGGAGCGCGTGAATGCAGGAGACATCGTCCATGTACATCATCCCGGTCACCTCGGAAGGCAACTTGTTTTCCAGGTGGCGTAAGACGGCATGGTTGAACATCGTCTCCGCAATCCTGCTGACATGATGGAAGTAGACAGCGGGCCGCATCAGCGTCCTCGCGATCAGGAGCGATTCAGCCGCATTGATCCCACTCTCGTGGATCACGATCCCTTCCTCAGCAATAAGCGTGCTCCGGATGAGCCGCTGGGCATCAACGGTCCCATATGGGACACCTGTGTAGTGGGCGTCCCGCAGCAGGTAGTCCATCCGGTCAACATCAAGTTCCCCGTGGATAATGCCCGATAACTGGTGTTCCCCTGCAAGGACC
>JAPKXR010000193.1 GCA_026394715.1 Methanomicrobiales archaeon
GGGTGATCGCTGACTGTTTCAGCCGGAACGTTCCCAGGTAACAGACCTTGCAGATCCGGTAGGCATTCTTATCCTTCCGGGCCTTCCGCTCCTCGGTCAGCTTCTCGATATAGTCCACACCCTTCTTGCCACACACATGGCAGTGGGTCCGGTACTCGGCATGATCGAGGGCCTTGTAGTCCAGAGCACGGGCATTAGGGGGTGATCCAACCAGGTTGCGGGAGGTCCCCGGAGAAATTCCATTGCTCTGTGCTCCCTGTTTTACAATCGGTTGCCGGAAACCTTCACTCACGGACGTGTGTGCGGAAGTTGGATTTTCACACGCAGGGGGAACAACACATGACCTGGTCCATTTGGGGGATACTGTATGTTGTGATTCTCCGGAATCAGTACTCTTTAAAGTGTACTTATTATTACAAGGGAATCCGTTTGCAATTTCCTCCCCGATTTCAGGGGAAATTGAAACTGCGGGGCCTTCCGCAGAACCTCCGTTCCCTGCCGCATCTCCGCCCGGTCCGTCCCGGGTATCAGGGTCTGCAGGCCTGAGCCAGACCGAGCCACCCGATGACCACAGCCGGTACATCTCGCAGTTGAACTGGTAGGCATGGGTCCGCCGGCGTACACTCCGGCCAGTCTCCTCGTCCATCACCACCGTCCGGTCGTTGAAGCTGATCGCCGGGCACTTGTCGAGCAACCCGCTGTAGGTCAGCCCCCAGCTCTTGTAACCATGGAGGACCTGGTAGATCGCGTTGTAGCTGAGGGTCGTCTTCTCCTGCATCTGCTGGATTGTAAACTCCACGTCCTCGTACTGGTTCACTGCAGTCAGCAGCTCAGATACACGGCACGCAGACCCAGGGAGTGGTGCAACGAGTCCAATAAATTTATGTCCTTTTTGGGATCATACTTCGACAATAAAATAGGGGCATTGCCCCGCACAACGGTGTGGACCTGCGAATCATCAGGGAAACACAACACCAGTAAATAAAAATGCAAATGCTCCCACATCAGGGATATTTGGCTCAATTATAGCAGCACCGATGCAATAACGCCCGTATCTGAACCAAAATTTTTCATACATGCAAAAAAACGAGAAACCCTGCAAAGAAATGGGGGCTTCCCACCCCAGGTGTACATGCTGCGGACGGGATCCGAACCCGCGACCTCCAGATGTCTCAGATGACGGCGCCAATGAATTTGCTCGAAAACCCTATGAGTCTGGCGCCCTAACCAGCTAGGCCACCGCAGCACACAAAAGTGCATAATAAGAAGGATTTTTGCACTATTAAAGGTTCTGATACAGAACGGCAGATCCGGGAAGGAGAGCAGTGGTCCCGTTACTGAAACGTTCAAAAAGCAGGATAGTTGAAATTACCAGGATCTATCCGGCATTTTTCTTATGGTGCAGGTATACGTTGACCGCTGCAGATATTGCGGCAACTTCCTTCCCCTGCCGGAGAGAGGCCCCGAGGGTCTGAATGCGGGTCTCTTCTTCGCGGACATACCGGTTCAGGGTCTTTGCGATGTGTTCCTCAAGCAGGAACCCGGTATGCGTGTTTCCTTCGACGAACTGCTTATTATGCATAATCGCGTGGTGAAGAGGGAGCGTTGTTTTCACTCCGATGATCACATATTCGTAAATCGCCCTCCTCATCCGTTCGATGGCTTCCATTCGGTTATAACCGTACGTGCAAAGCTTCGAGATCATCGAGTCATAGTTCGTTGGGATCGAATAACCGACGTGGATCCCCGAGTCGAGGCGGACACCGGGGCCCCCCGGGGACCTGTACCGTACAATCTTTCCGGGGTCCGCCGCGAAATTGTTCAGCGGGTCCTCGGCGTTGATACGACACTCAATCGCATGGCCCCTGATCGAAATGTTCTCCTGCCCGAAGGGGATCGGTTCTCCTGCTGCAATGGCGAGCTGCTGCTTAACGATATCAATCCCAGTCACCAGCTCCGTGATGGTGTGCTCAACCTGGAGCCTGGTGTTCATCTCCATGAAATAGTAGTCCCCGTTGCTGTACAGGAACTCAACCGTACCCGCATTGGTATACTCAGATGCCTTTGCGACCGCGATGGCGGAGGCCGACATCCGCTCCCGCAGTTCTTCCGTCATGATCGGGCAGGGGGACTCTTCCACCAGTTTCTGGTGCCGGCGCTGGATAGAACACTCCCTTTCATAGAGGTGAACCGTGTGACCGTGTTCATCGGCGAGGATCTGGAACTCGATATGGCGGGGCTTCACCAGGTACTTCTCGATAAAGACAGTGGAGTCCCCAAAGGCAGACCCTGCGATCCGCATCCCTGCATTGATCGCATCCTCAAGGCCGGTCTCATCCTCGACGATCTGCATGCCAATACCCCCGCCCCCTGCGCTTGCCTTCACGAGGACAGGGTACCCGATCTCCTCAGAAATCTTCCGGGCTTCCTCGACATTCTGGACCCCCCCCTCAGTTCCGGGTACAACCGGTACACCAACATCCCTCATTGTTTTCTTTGACCCGATCTTCGAGCCCATCATCTCTATCGTCTGCCATGAAGGTCCGATAAAGGTCACACCCTCTTCCTGGCAACGGTGGGCAAACCGATAATTCTCAGCGAGGAACCCGTATCCCGGATGTACCGCTTCCGCACCAGATTTCTTTGCGACCTCAATGATCCGGTCAATGTTCAGGTAACTTTTGGATGGCGGGGCTTCACCGACGGCGAATGCCTCATCGGCATATTTCACATGGAGGGCGTTTATGTCGGCGTCAGAATAGATTGCGACAGTTCCCACTCCCAGCTCGCGGCAGGCCCTCATCACCCGTATCGCAATCTCGCCACGGTTTGCGACCAGTACCTTCTCAAAAAATCTCATTCCACCACCAGGAGAACATCGCCGTTCTTGACGACGTCTCCTGCATCAATAAAGATTTCAGTAACGTATCCGTCAACCGGGCTGTGGATTGGGTTTTCCATTTTCATTGCCTCGAGCACGACGAGGAGGTCACCCTTTTTCACTTCCGTACCTTTACTAACCGCTACTTCAAGGACCATCCCCTGCATGTTACTCTTGATGCCGCCCCTGACATCCCCGCGGGGGATCTTTGGTGCAGGTGAACCGGAGGTTTCCACCGTGCTCCCTTCCACCGATATAATTCGCACGGAGAAGATCTCCCCGTCGACTTCCACCTCCATGGAACTTGGCATTTCATGGATCCCGGAAACTGGCGCTTTTTTAGAGGGGATTACCTCGGCAATGCGTTCTCCCTTCAAAAACGATGGGGCGATTGCAGGGTACAGGATATAGGTGAGCACGTCTTCTTCCTTTTTCACAAGGCCAGCTTTGATCGCCTCGTCTCTCATTTTCGCGTACGAGGGGGGAAGGAGGTCTGCCGGGCGCACCGTGATAACCGTTTCATCCCCGATGATCAATCTCCGTATCTCGTCACTAATCGGGGCAGGTGAGCGTCCATACAGGCCGCGTACATAGTCTTTCACCTCATTCGTCACATTCAGGTACCGTCCGCCCACCAATACATTCATGACGGCCTGGGTACCGACGATCTGTGAAGTTGGCGTTACAAGCGGTGGATATCCCAGGTCCGCTCTCACCTTCGGTATCTCGGCCAGGACATCGTCCATCCGGTCAAGGGCATTTTGTTCCTGTAACTGCGAGACCAGGTTCGAGATCATACCGCCAGGCAACTGGTAGATCAGGACGTCACTATCCACGCGCTCTGATATCGGGTTGATAAGTCCCTCGTAATGCCCCCTTATCTTTACGCAGGCATTTCTCAATTCACGGAGAGCGAGAAGGTCTATCCCCGTATCCCTCCGGGTCCCCTTCAGCGAAGCAACAATACTTTCGGTCGGTGGCTGTGAAGTCCCAAGCGAAAAAGGAGACATCGCCGTATCGAGGATATCCACCCCGGCATCGATCGCGGCCTGGTAACTCATGGGTGCAATGCCACTCGTTGAGTGGCTGTGGAGACAGACCCTGATATCGACCTCATCCTTTATACCGGTGATCAGCTCACAGGCAGACCTGGGCATGATGAGTCCGGCCATGTCCTTGATACAGATCGAATCACAATCTTTTGCATAGAGCTCTTTTGCCATCCCGATAAACGTCTTCGTGGTGTGGACCGGGCTGGTTGTATAGCTGATCGCGCACTGTAGATGCGCCCCGACGTCCTTTACCTTCGCAATGGACCGGTCCATATTCCGGATGTCGTTCAGTGCGTCAAATACCCGGAAGACATCCACGCCGCTTTTGCAGGAGAGTTCTACGAATTTGTCAACCACATCGTCAGAGTAATGGCGGTACCCGACGAGGTTCTGTCCACGGAGCAGCATCTGGATCGGGGTCCTTTGCAGCTCAGCCTTCAAGAGCCGGAGCCGTTCCCACGGGTCTTCCGCGAGGAACCGGATTGCGGTATCAAACGTCGCGCCACCCCATGCTTCCACCGAAAAAAAGCCAATCGTATCCACCTCCTTTGCTAAGGAGAGCATATCGTCAGTCCGCATCCTGGTCGCAAAAAGAGACTGGTGTGCGTCTCTCAGCGTAGTATCTGTGATTAGTAATTTTTGTGGACCGGCATCACTCATTTCTGCACCTCAATAGAATGCGGGGACTTATCGCAAATTTGGAAAAGCTAGAAGCCTCACAAAAGTTCAATGTAGAAGTATAAAAACATCACGAACCCGAAAAGATTGCAATGAATACAATACAGATCGCTACAGTCCCGCTGATATAATCCAGGGTCTTAAGATGGAACTCAGGGCAGAGGGTCCCACCGTTTCTGTATCCCCGCACAATGAGGAGGTCTGCCTGGTCGTATGCACGCCGGATCTGGTTCAGCACGAACATCCCGATTACCGGTACCAGGGTAGAAAAACACAGTGTTACCTCCTTCTGGCGCAGTGCTATCCTGATTTTTGAACCGTCATCTTCCAGGTCATTGAGGGTTTCCATGCTCATTTCTGCTATCAGCCCGGGTTCAAAGCCATACTTCCCAAAGAGCCATACTGATACCCTGAAGAATTCTCCCGGAACATATGCAGTATAGGCGTAGAGTGCTAGCAGAAGAATGACCGTCATACGGATAAAATAAAACCAGCCATTACCGGTGGTGAACCAGGTAACTACCGAGACCACAACGATCATGGAGAAAAAAAGAATAGCGGCAGGTCTTCCGATACCTTTGAACCTTCCGGGAAGACAGATCCAGTACAGAAAGGCGAGCGCGGCACCGGCAAGGCTGATAAAAGCTGCCACCGATAGCGCAATAATAACGAATATCCTTATTCTCGGGTCCTGCATGCAGCCTCCATTACAGATTCAGGGGAGATATTGTCAGGCACCAACCCCTGGTCAAGGAGGTCCCTGATATGACGTGGTGCAAGGCTCCACCGGGTGATAGCGGTCGGTACATGCCCGCATGAAATAAGGGTTCCACCCTTCATCTCCCAGATAAAATCCACCGGTGGGATCCAGGTCTGTTCATGCGTGCAGATGATGACCGTCCCCTGCCTACGTTCCGTGATCCTCCTGCATATGACCCTTTTTTCCCGGCAGTCAAGGGCACTGAACGGTTCATCAAGTATGAGGAGGTCCGCATCTGCCGAGAGGACACACCCAAGGTGGAGACGTTTCAGCTCCCCACGTGAGAGTACATTTACATCCTGCTCCCCGCGCCCGAAAAGCCGGGTAGATGCCAGTATTAATTCCGGGTCGAGACCCCAGGAGCAGACCTCATTATTTAACGTGATCCCTGTCGTGTGGTACTCGGGGAACTGCATGGACAGAAGGGATTTCCGGATTCCCGTGCGATGAACAGAACCTGTACCTGGTAACACCAGGCCTGATGCAATGAATGCCAGAGTCGATTTTCCACTCCCCACCATCCCGCTGACGAGGTGGACCCCCTCTTCGAATATACCGTTCGCGTTGAATCGGAACTGGTCCCGCGTATAACTGACATCCTCAAACGTGAGAGCCATTGGAAAGTCTCCATGAGAGGGGATACAGGCAGTCGCCAGGTAGTTCGGCAAATACCTCATGGGGTGTACCGCAACGGATTACGGAACCCCCTTCAAGGAAAATTACGTAATCGGCCTCCGTAGCAATTTCCATATCCTGCGTACACCAAACGAGATACAACGCCTGCGAGTTCCTGATCAGCCGGGTAAGTGTGTTGGTACTCACCTGGTCAAGGTGCGAGTCAGACTCATCCAGTACCAGGACGAGAGGGCACGTCACCATCGCGGTAGCCAGGGAGACCAGTACTTTTTCCCCACCCGAAAGGTCTCGTGTCCTCCGGCCAAGGAGGTGGCTGATGCCTAAGTCAAACGCAACGCTATTCACCTGATCCCGGACCTCATGGCAGGGGTCCTGCCTGAAGCGGAGCGGTGAGGCGATCTCATCCGAAACCGTTCCAAACAGCAGGTTCCGGTCCGGGTACTCGTTCAGCCACCCGGTATTGACCGATGCAGGACTTTTTCCGTCAATTACCACAGAACCCATGCGAGGAGTGGTTATTCCTGCAATAATCTGTAACAGTGTGGTTTTCCCACTCCCGTTCGGGCCGATGATCACCGTGGAACCAGGATGGATCCCGAGCGACGGGATCGTGAGGACACCATGAATTATTGAGGAGAGGACTATCATGGTCCCTTTTCGCCCCCGGGTATTTCATCCCCGGCCTGTATCATACCGCGTTGAGGGATCCGTTTCCAGATTGCTTGGGCCGCCCAGGCCTTGACTGCATCTCCGGGTAAAAAGGGCAGTACACCAATAAGGGTCGCCTGGAGCAGTGACATCCCGGTCGAAAAGGCGAGCCAGCTCGCACCAATCACATAAATAAACGCCTCTGCGGCGCATATCCCAGCAATATTCCATGCAGTGTGCCGTTTTTCATAGGCCAGTCCTGCAACGAATGCCGCAGGAATAAAGCCGATCAGGTACCCGCCGGTTGGCCCGAGGAGTACCCCGATCCCCGACGTCCCGTTATGGAACACCGGGAGGTTCATGGCCCCGAAAAAGATGAAAAGTGTCGCAGGGATCACCGCGTACCGCTTCATGACCATTGCGGCCAGGAGGACAAACAGTGTCTGGAGCGTAAGGGGCACCGGCAGGAACGGTACCGAAATCCAGCTCCCGATAGAGATAAGACCAATAAATGTTGCAGTTTCTGCAATAATCAGGGCTCGCTGGCGGTCTCCCTGCATTCGTCAACCTTCTTTTATTTTTAGGTTGACGAAGAAAATAGCATTACCTGTGCGCGCAATCGCCGGCGATCACTCGTTCGACCCTGCCATCATCTTTCCTGATGACAAGCGCCCCGAATTCATCGATATCGATCGCCACTCCTTCAAACGTACTCTTCAGCGTGCTGATCCTGACATGCTGGTCGATCGTGCAGGACAGGCTCTTCCATTCACGGATTACCGTGTCGTATTCCTGGCTCTCGATAAGGTTGTACCGACTCTCAAATTCTTTCAGGATCCGTGCGAGAAGGGATGCGCGGTCAACGTCGTGTCCCACCTCTGCACTGATCGAGGTCACGCTACCGGTTACAGCCGATGTGAGTTCGTGGGCCGAGATGTTGGCATCAACCCCGATACCAAGTATGCAGTAGTGGATGTTATCTGCTTCAGCAGATAATTCGAGTAACAACCCTGCGACCTTTTTATCTCCGATATAGATATCGTTCGGCCACTTGATGAGGGCACCGAGGTCAAATTCCTTCCGTATGGCCCGCGCAACCGCGACGGCACCAGCCATGGTGACCATGAAGACGTGGTCAACCGGGACCCGGGGTTTTAATATGATGGTGATCCAGATACCCCCGGATGGCGATACCCAGACACGGCCCATCCGGCCGACACCCCCCGTCTGTTCTTCAGCAATGATCACCATGCCGTGAAGCTTTGCAGGGTCTTCCGACCCGCACATCTCCTTTGCAACCGCTATCGTGGACGGCGTACTCTCGAAATACCGCATTTTCTTCCCAAATACCGTAGTCCTAAGGTTTTTGTGGACTTCATACGGGAGGAGCCGGTTACTTTTCTTGGTCAGGCGGTAGCCTTCGGTCTGGGAAGCAGAAATATCATACCCAATCGCCTGAAGTTCCTTGACATGCTTCCACACGGCAGAACGGGAGACCGAGAGCTCATTACTGATATATTCCCCTGAAACAGGCCCGTCGACATTCTCCAGAATTTCAAGTACGCGAAACGCAGCTTCCATGATAACCTTACCTTTTTGCCCCGATCTGCTCACCCGGCAGGGGACAGGGGTCTTTTCCACAGATCTGCTTCAGGATAGCAGACTGGTGCTCCATCAGCGTGGCAAGGTCGAAAATTCCGGTAATGTCAACAACACCGATCGCAGCAATCGCAGCACCGCTATCATCCCTGACCGGGGCCACGATAACGGGGACACCGCGATAGGGGCCACTTTCAGGAGTCCGCTGAACCTTCATGTTTGTTGCCAGCACTTCTTCAAGGACGGGACCTGAATAATCGGTATCAATTACCCTGCCATCCTCAATCCTGATGCCCTTTTTGTCCCTGGACCTTGCGGTGATCGGCAGGTGATTGAGAATTTCGTGGATTGCCAGTCCGACCGGTTCAATGTCTCCAGGGCCAGAGTTCGAAGAGATGGTATTGCGGTTCATCGGACGTACCTCATAATTCCCTCGTTTTTATCTAAAAAAAGGTTTCCCCTGCCTGCATGCAGAGAGACGTGACAAATGACTTCGAGGGGTACTCATGGATGCTCGTCACGATGATAACCCCTTTCCCAATGGCTTTTTCTATTAATACCGTTTTTCCATCGATCGTTCCAACTTTATCGCTTTCAAACGAGGAAAAAAATCCATCATACTCAATGTGATCGGGGTCGTAGTCACTGATGATCGATGAAAGGGGGTGCCCGGGTTCTATCTCGATCCTGCTGTTTCCCGGCTCATACTGGTAGGTCACGTGGAAGGGGAGCCAGCCGTACCGGTCAGGGAGGGGGTCAGCTGCACCATACACAACGAGAGTTCCGCCATTCTCTACAAAACGACGAATTCTGCCGGAAGATGCCTTGAGTGCGGGAAGCACCTGCGAGTACGCGGGGTTGGCAAATCCGGTCGGTATGATAAGGACACTGTACTGCCCCCTGAAAAAAGGCGCCGCAAGAAGATGTGGTGTGACGGGTATTGAAGTCACACCGCACTCTTCGAGAAAGCGGTCAAATACAAGGGGCTGGTCCCACACCAGCCCGACACGGGGTTTCAACCTTTGATCACTCCCAATGGTTCAAGCCTGGCTACGAGGTTTGAGATCCCAAGTGCGTCAACAATGCGTACTACCTCGGCACTCGGTTTGTACGCTCCGGGGGACTCTTCCGCAATAGCCGCATCGTTTGGCGCCCTGACAATGATCCCTTCTCTGGAGAGGGAATTTTTAACCTTCGCCCCGTTTATTGTCTTTTTTGCAGCTGATCTGGATAGTATACGGCCTGCTCCGTGACAGGTGGACCCGAATGTGCGTTCCATGGCCGTTTCAGTACCGCGGAGCAGGTATGAAGAAGACCCCATGCTTCCCGGTATGATGACGGGCTGCCCGGTTTTTGCATACCGGGGTGGCAGGTCAGGGCTCCCGGGGCCAAATGCCCGGGTAGCCCCTTTCCTGTGAACACAGACCGCGATCCGCTTTCCTTCAATGGAATGCTCCTCCATCTTTGCGACATTGTGCGCAACATCGTAGACCAGGTGCATCGACTCGTAGTCGATACCGTACATCTTCCCGAGTACCGTCCGCGTGGTATGCATGATCATCTGACGGTTGGCCCAGGCATAGTTTGCAGAGGCAGCCATTGCCCCGAAGTATGCCATTCCTTCGGGTGAAGACAACGGCGCACACGCAAGCTGGCGATCGGGCAGCTCAATGTTGTAGCGTTTTGTTGCACCTTCGAGCACTTTCAAGTGGTCCGTGCAGGTCTGGTGCCCGAGCCCCCGTGACCCGCAGTGAATCATGACACATACCTGGCCCGGATGAATACCAAATGCCTCTGCCGCACCAGGGTCGTAAATCTCCTTTACCACCTGGACCTCGAGAAAATGGTTGCCCGCGCCGAGTGTCCCGCTCTGTGGCATCCCCCGCTGCTTCGCTTTGGCGGAGACGGCCAGGCTATCAGCCTGGGTCATACACCCCCGCTCCTCGCAATGGTCAAGGTCTTCTGCAAGACCATATCCCTGGCGGACAGGCCATGCTGCGCCCTGTACCATCATATCTTCGAGGTCACCGATGGAGAGCCTGACTGGCCCCTTTGCCCCTACCCCGGTAGGCACCGCCTGGTACAGGGTCTCAATAAGCTCCCGCCGGTGTCCAAGGTCATCTATCGTGAGCGGTGTCGAGAGGAGCCTCACCCCACAGTTAATGTCAAACCCAACCCCACCCGGGGATATCACCCCGGTATCACGTTCAAATGCAGCCACTCCGCCAATCGGGAACCCGTACCCCCAGTGAATATCCGGCATTCCCAGAGAGTACCTGATAATCCCAGGCAATGTTGCAACATTTGCCAGTTGCTGCACTGCCCCTGATTCAAGACTTTTATATAACGAATCGGAAAGAAAAAACCTACCCGGGACACTCATTCCAGGAACAGTCCCTCTAGGCACCTCCCATTCGAATTCACCCAGCCGTGTTACCCGCTCAAGCATCGTATCAACCATTCACACATCAAAGAGTATATCCAGTACATACCCCTCATCCTCTTTAACAATTCTGAGCCCTGAGTATGATATCCCCTTGATCTCTGTCCCGCCCCGGTGTCGTTCCGGGTCGAACGGTTCTCCGGTTAATAGTGCCTTAAGGGAATTCCCGGCAAGATGGACTATTGCGGAAGAAAAAACGAGATATTCAACCTCTGAAAGAAAAAGTACCTCTGAAAGAAAGTCCAGCAAAAGATTTTCTGTATTCCCCGCCTCCAGTTCGAGGGTTCTCCCGACCTCACCGGGGCACGGTTCACCGTATATAATTTTCATCATCGCTAGTGCGGTTTCAGCGAAAAGCGAATCGAGAGACGGGGATATCACCCGAAGCCTGATATCAGCGGTATGGTCGAGTTCTTCATAACTCATAGGCCACTGCCGGACCCCTCATCATGGTCATAGAAAAAAGGCACCATGCCCATGTCGATCGAATGGAGATAACGCACCTGGTGAACTGATATAAATATCGTGTAATCCCCGGCCCTGACCTGAAAATCATTTGGTTTCGGCGATTTCATAGAAATCGGCAGGAGGATTGGACCCCCGCAGGAGGTACAAATGCGGAAATCACATTTGCGTTTATTGACATATTCCAGCACCTCATCCGTGACCTGTACCTGGTCATGTGACGGCGCATCATAAAAATTGGAGTGCATAAAAATCTTCTTAGTGGGTTGGACAGTTATAGTAAAAAGTATGGTGGTATCGGGTACCCAGATTCCGCCTTTCTTTTTTTTATACCGGCCCGATTATCCGGGTGACCAGGTCGAAATATTGTTCCTTCAATTCGTATACGCTCGCGGCCCCTTCTTTTGTGCGGTTCACATGGAGGATGCCGAGCCGTGACGCGACAATGCCGACCATGGAAGCAACAGAATGGTAACTGGTGGAAAATTTCTGGTTTAAGTATTCGAACATCCGGGATATCGTGATGGATTTAAGTTTAAGGAATAATTTCAGCATTTCTCGCCGTATACCAGTCTTGTCTCTTGAAACATAATTTTTGATGCGGGTTTCTATGACCTTTTTGATCTCAGCCGTGGCCCTCATACGTGATTACTACCGCCCACAGAAATATATGTCTTTTCATTTTTTCCCCGGGATGTAGCGCGATAAACTGAAATTTGGGGTTGTATTTAAAAAAAATGATTGTATTGAAGATTATTAGATGATTGCATGACCTAAGCGACAGGAACTATTTATTCACAGGGGTGCAATTATTATGACATGGGATTCACCTACGATGTCAATCGTTATACCCCGAAACAGATGGTGATCATCCCGTTGATCCTCCTCGTATTAGCACTCATTTCCATCGGAATCACTATGGCCCAGACGGGGTTACCGGTGAAACCGGGAATTGATTTCTCGGGGGGGACCGCGGTAACGGTGTTCACCACTGATTCTTCAGAGCAGATATCCGCATATTTTGCAGGATACCCGCTTGATGGGATTGAAGAGGGGATTAATAATGGAAAATACCTGAAATTTTCCAATATGCCTGATGCCCAGTTCCGATCACTCTCCGATCTGATAACAGCCAAATATCCTGATGCCAAGGTAGATCAGATCGGCGAGGCATTTGGTAAAACCCTGCAAAGTCAGGCAGTGCTGGCGCTGATCTTTTCATTCATTGGCATGGCCATCGTGGTTTTCGTCACGTTCCGGATATTTGTGCCATCAGTCGCCGTTGTCCTCTCTGCATTTGCGGATATTGTGATGACGGCAGGAGCGATGAACGTACTTGGAATTCCACTTACCCTGCCAACCACCGCCGCGCTCCTGATGCTCATCGGGTACTCGGTGGACAGTGATATACTGCTCACCATGCGGGTCCTTAAGCGACAGGGTAAACTTGATGAGAAACTTGCCGGGGCTTTCCACACCGGTATTATCATGACAAGCACCGCAATCGCCGCCGTTGCAGCGATGTGGGTGGTTTCGTGGTACGGACAGGTCCAGGTCATCAACCTGATCGCAAGCGTGCTCCTGATCGGGCTCGTATTCGATATCCTGAATACCTGGCTCACGAATGCCGGGATCATCAAGTGGTATGTCACCAAAAAGGGTGGCCCCGGGTTGACCGGCGGATCTACACCCAGGCAGGAAACGAAAAAGAGGGGTGGCAAATGAACAAGGACGAGATAATTGCTCTGTTAAAGGACTGGAGAGTTGCACTTCTTATCATCCTCGTCGTAGCGTCCCTCATCGCAATATACCCGCATTTCGAAAACGGGGAATTTAAGACGAACCTCCAGTATGGGCTTGACCTGCAAAAAGGCGCGTGGTTACAGCTTGAATTTAAATCAGAGGTCGTAGGATTCCAGACAGATAAACCGGTCGCAGAATTTATCGCTGCATTAAAGAACCAGACTGATGCCGAAATATTCCAGGCAGGCGATAAACTCGAGATCCGGAAGCTCTACTCACAGGCAGAACTAACACCGATATTTGAAAAGGCCGGTGGAAAGATCACATCGTACCAGCAGGGGGTCTCAAAGGCGACTGCGGATGATGTGAAACGGATCCTCGAGAGCAAAATCAACAGTCTCGGTACCCGAGATGCCCGGATTAATACTCTGACGGGTCTTGACGGTGTCACCCGGTATATCCGTGTCGAGCTGGCCGGGGTCACCATGAGCGAGGCCCAGCAGGTTGTTGGCAAGCAGGGCAAATTCGAGATCCGGGTCGTCACCACAGGAAACCAGTCTGAACACGTGGTCTTCGGGGACACAATCACCGGTGTCGGGAACCCAGCCCAGGAACCACCAGGTAGTGGAAAGTGGGGCGTCTCTTTCACGATGAGTGAAGATGGCGCAAAGGCATTACAGTCTGCGGCAATTCAGTACGGTGCTGTAGCTGACCCTGATAACCACGAGCTCCAGATGCTCCTTGACGGAAAGGTCATCTATTCGGCTCCATTATCCAAAGAGCTTGCAGGAAACCTCCAGCATGAAGTTGTCAGGCAGTTGATTGCATCCACAGGGGCGGGTACAACAGGTCAGCAGGCCGCACAGAACCTCGAGATACACCTGCGCAACGGAGCACTCCCGGTTGATGTGAGTGTGGCCGGGTCTGGTTCAGTATCAGCAACACTTGGCGAGCATTTCAAAGTGATATGTGTTCTTGCCGGTCTCCTGGCACTCCTTACGGTCGGGCTGGTAGTCTTTTACCGTTACAGGGAACCTGCAATTGTCCTCCCGATGGTGTGTATCAACGCATCCGAGATTATCATCCTGCTCGGTATTTCCGTATTCACAATCCAGCTGGATCTTGCAACAATCGCCGGCCTGATTGCCGTTCTTGGGACGGGAATAGACCAGCTCATTATTATCACCGACGAGATCCTTCACGAGGGTAAAGTCCCGTCACCAAATATCTACCAGAAAAGACTTTCACGGGCACTTAGTATCATCGTCGCTTCGGCCGCCACGGTGGTCATCGCGATGTTGCCACTTGCGCTGATGGACCTTTCATCACTTCGGGGATTCGCCATTATCACGATCCTCGGTGTGCTTATCGGTGTGACCATCACCCGCCCGGCATACGGGCGCATCATTATGGCAATCCTTTCAAAATAATCCAATAATTTTTGGACTTTTTTCTGGGAATACCCATATAACAATCTTTCTTTGGGTGTTAACTGTTAGATCCGTTATACATTTAAGCCCGTAACGCGTTTATTCGGTTATGGCACGTATTTCTGAGTTCCTGGAACAGTACCCAAAGGTCACCACAAGGAAGGCATACCGGACTGGAATAAGGCTGTTTTTCGATGTGGTATTCAAGAGTGAACGCATCAATGATGACCAGCATTACGAACATCTTGCCGACCTGTACTTCCCGGACCTTGAAAGTGGGAAACGAAAATACCCTTCTGACATTATGGCACTTGCCGATGTCCTCGCCGACAAACCACCACTCACAGCGAGGACCCGGATAGCAGCGGTGAAGGAGTTTATGGCATGCTCCGGTTATGAGTTAACTCACCGTGAAGTGAAGAGTGTACATCGGCGTATTCCAACAGGTTACTCGCAGACGGAAGAGCGGGAACTTGACCAGGACACATTAAAACAGATACTGCAGCATTGCGACCTTCGAGGGCGGGCGTTGTTCCTGGTGCTTGTGTCATCGGGTATGCGTGTTGGTGAGGTGATTCAGATCACTATCAGTGATGTCGACCTGGAACGGAAGCCGGCACGTATCAGCATCAGGGCCGCATATACGAAGACCAGGGAAGCCCGCGTCACATTCATATCAGAGGAAGCCACTGAAGCGGTAAGAGCATGGCTTAAGGTCCGGACTGCACACATGGCATCATCAGCCGGTCGGAACGCGGGACTTGTGGCGCATGGGCTCTCCTGCGAGAAGAAGGCAAACGATACCCGGCTCTTCCCGTATGAATACACCACAATAATTCAGGCGTGGACAAACGCAGTAACATCTGCGAACCTTTTTTCAAAGGATGAAACGAC
>JAPKXR010000268.1 GCA_026394715.1 Methanomicrobiales archaeon
ATTGGCTCACATTACAATTGTTTCCTGATTTTGGATTCGTCATTGATCCAGCCAATCCTCAATGAAATGGAGGCTAGGTCATGTTCAATCTTATCACCGAACAATGGATTCCGGTACAGCGGCAGGATGGTACGATATGTAGGATAGCCCCGTGGCAGATTACTAAAGACCTATCAGGAAACCCTATCATTGCCCTGAACGCACCCCGCCCGGACTTCACTGGGGCTCTCGTCCAGTTTTTAATTGGGCTTGTCCAGACAGCACTTCCGACTCCGGACAGCCGCACGTGGAAGAAGATATTTGAGTTACCACCTAGCACGGATCAGTTGAAATCTGCTTTTTCCCGGTATGAGTCTGCATTCAATCTGGATGGGGATGTACGAAGGTTCATGCAGGATATGGAAATGCAGAGCGGGAAAAAGAAGCCGATAGAGCGTCTGCTGATCGAGACTCCCAGAGAAGAGATGTTGAAAGATAACACCGATCATTTTCTCAAATGAGATCTGATCAAAAATATTTGTGCATCCTGCAGCGCCACAGCACTGTTCACTTTGCAGACAAACGCTCCTGAAGGGGGACGCGGTTACCTGACCTCGCTTCGCGGGGGCGGACCTCTTACTACCGCTATTCTTGGCAGAAACCTCTGGGAAACAATCTGGCTAAATATTATGCCCCAAACAGACTTCTCGAAACACGGGAACGTTTCAATGAATGAACTAAAAGATATTTTTCCTTGGATGGGATTCTCCCAACAGATGGAAAATAGGATTGTAATCACACCACGGGATGCTCACCCGTCTCAGATGTTTTGGGGTATGCCAAGGAGAATTAAACTTCAATTTTCAAACAGGAAGCCGGAAGTAAATTGCGACATTTGTGGTTGTTCAACGAATTACGCAGCAGAAAATTTTGAAGAACAAATTCATGGTATTGATTATGGTGATTCTTGGGTTCATACCTTAACGCCTTATTACCGGTTGAAAAAAGATACTGATAATTATCTTCCACTCCATGGACAGAGCGGCGGAATTTCCTATAGATACTGGTTGGGTATTGTCGTAAACGACTCTGATGCTATGATCAAACCGGCAATGACTGTGCAGTCATTCCGGGCAAAACGACATCAGGAGATTGTTGAACACGGTTATTCTTCATTGAGGCTTTGGGCTTTTGGATATAAAATGAGACATGCAAAAGCCATCTGTTGGAGCGAAAGCAGTATGCCTTTAGTCCATATTCCAGAGGTAATTAGGCCTAAGTACGAAGATACGGTTAGGGGTATCATTAAAACTGCGGATTTAATCAATGTAATAACCATACAACAAATTAAAAAAGCGCTCTTCAAACGTCCTGGTGATAAAAAAGGCGATTTTTCCTTTATCACCACCCAATATTGGCATGATACTGAATCATCATTTTATCAGACATTGAATCGCCTGCAGGAGACTCTATTCGCCAACGAAGACCCTATTCCGCTGAAACGGGAATGGGTCAGAACTCTCTCACAGGAGGGACTGAAGTTGTTTGATCTTTATTCTCAAACAAACCTAATTGAACGGGCAGATCCAAA
>JAPKXR010000141.1 GCA_026394715.1 Methanomicrobiales archaeon
TAAAAGATCCGCAGAATTGGCAAGACCTACCCTTGAAGCTCTTCTAGATTCAGCAGATCTTGTTTTTGTTATCGCTGGCCTTGGTGGGGGGGCAGGTACAGGATCTGTATCTGTTATTGCACAAATTGCGATGGAGCAAGGAGCTATTACGGTTGGAATAGTCAGTTATCCATTACAAACTGAAGTTGGACGACCTCACATCGCCGATGTGGGTATTAAATCTCTTATATCATCATCTCATTCAGTTATCGTCCTTGATAACAACCGATTGATGGATCTTAATACTGACATGCCGATAAATCAGGTATTTTCTATTATGGATCAAATAATTGGAGAAGCTGTCAAGGGTATTTCAGAATTAATTAATGAACCAATGCTCATCAACATTGATTACGCGGATGTCCGGGCTATCATGTCAAAAGGTGGGATATCAGTCATGTTTGTCGGGGAAAGTAAGCAACAGAACCGAGTAGATAGTGTTGTCCGCGAGTGCTTGAGCAACCCGATGATTGAGATTGACTATCGGGGTGCTACCGGTTGTCTGATCCATATTTCGGGGGGATCGGACCTGTCGCTTCAGGAAGCAGAAGAAATTGCTACCTCGTTCACATACGCTCTCGATCCCCATGCGGATGTAATTTGGGGGGCCCGTGTACGGAAAGATATGGAAGGAAAAATTCGTGTCTTTGCAATCATGACCGGCGTAAGAAGTCGTTTTGACGAAGCCAGGCCGGTAAAAACGGATAGGAATACTACATGATTCGTCGGTTGTCGTTCTTATAAAAAATATTAACCTAGTAAATGAAGCGAAAAAATAAGATGATTTACACACCCATTCAAATTCATATCAGCTATCGTTCTAATGCTATAAAATCTTAAAAAACACCGGTGAGGCAAGCCTCATGCGTAAGAATAAAAAAACATAATTTTAGCCCCCAATACCAAATTTGATAGAGCAGATTGTCATAATTTTAAAGTTTAACTCCGTTTAGAGAACTTACCATTGAATTGCCATCGAAGGGTTGGACAAGGTGAGATCGCTCCGGCTGAACTCTGCGTGCTCACCGTCTGCTGCGTTGTTACCGTTTTCACAGAACTAGACACCGGCTGGCTGCTTGCCAGTCCTGTTTTGACATCGTCCCGTCGAGCCGTCGGTTGTCACCATGACATCGCCATTCAGGTCGGTGCGGTACACAGCGGATCCCACCTGGGCCAGGCGACATAAGTGTCGCTGATGTCGGGTGACCATAGGAATTCCCGGCCCCCACTTCGATGACGCTGGTCATCGGATGAACTTTGGAAAGGAATGCTGAGCTGTACGACGATGCACTGCCATGATGCCCGACCTTTAGGATATCAGCCGGAAGATTCGCTCCGCTATTGGCAATGCGGCTTTCGGTATCGGCATGGACATCACCTATGAACAGGAATGAACCGCTTACCGTCAGGTCATCTTCAGGAAGAGGGGGTTCGAGTTGATGTCGTCGGAGAAGGTGGCGGTTGGGTTATGGACCTGATGGCCAACGGTCGGTTCAACATCGGTGAGGATGTACGGTGGAGCTCGTTTGCAAAGACGTTTGATGTGGCGGGGTAGGGGCGGGGCCCTTTTTTGTTGTGTTTTTTGTGAATCTCCATTGAGTTTCGGCGGCACCCAAAAAACGTCACATCGAAATAGTATCCCGGGTTATATCGTAATGTCTCTTCGGGGCCGGCAGGGTAGACAGAATGGTGATTGTACCCACCACCCAATCGTTCAATAAGGGGTAACCTGTCAGATACCAAGGAGGAATTTCCAAACCGGAATGATCCGCACGCCGTCCTTTTCTCCCTCCCCCTCAACATCAAGGAGATATGAGTCTATCGTTTTATCGGTGAATTTTTCTCTGAATTTTAGTAACTGCGATACCTCATTTTGTTTATTTTTTACTTCAATGGCAACGAGCCCGTCTTCGGTCTCTGCAACAAAATCGACTTCAAAGCCGTCGCGGTAAAAGAATTTTGCCCCGGTCTGACAGGCAACAAGGTTCTCCAACATGAGGGGCAAAACCCTGTCCAGGTTCTGGTTTAAGGCAAATACAAAGTTCGGGCTTGAAAAATACACCTTCTTTGACTTTCTCATGCTCGCTAATGCACCGCCACGGTAATTGTAGACAAACCTAAGGAGCAGCCCGTATTCAAGGTACTCAAAATAGTTCGCAACGGTCCTCTGGTCCCGGCCAAAATTTTTTGAAATCTCGCTGTACTTAACGATCATTCCAGGATTTTTTCCGATCAGAATAATAATATTTCTGAGAAGTTCAATGTCTTTAATCCCGAACTCTTCGGGAAGGTCCCGGTAGATCACACGCTCGATGATAGTATTTAACAGGTACTTTTTTGCAAATGTTTCGTCTGTTTCCCGTGCCAGTTCCGGGAACTGTCCAAACTTGAGATACCGGTAAAAAAGGGGGATTATCTCCCGCTTCCAGAGGTCCGGATCTTCCTTTATCTTTCCGGTATTTTTGCCATTAAGTTCAAGAAACTCTTCAAATAAGAGCGGGGGTAAGGTAAAATTTAGGATCCGTCCGGCGAGACTTTCCGTTGATCGTTTTCTTAAACCAGCCGAAGCTGAACCTGATAGGAAGAACCTGGTGTCCGGGTAGAGATCATAATATGTTTTGACGGTATTTTCCCAGCCATCCCGTTTCTGTATCTCATCAAAAAATAAGTATAGCGGTCCCGGGGAGTCCTCGAAGTTACGGTGCAGGATCACTTTCTGGTACGACTCAAGTACATCTTTTATGGTAAACATTTCTTCATCGAAAGAAAAATACAGGATATGCCGGGGATTTGTGAACTTAAGCAGACTGCTGATAACCTGCATCATCAGGGTGGTCTTTCCAACCCGTCTCAGGCCGTATACAAGTAGTATCTGGCGTCTTTTCACATAGGGTTCAATCGCGAAATAGAGTTTTCTCCTATACTCTTGTGTCCATTCCAGGGGTACGCCCCCTTTGGTCCACCAGGGATTGAACCGTTCCAGCTCTTCAATTGACACCATAATTACATCTTGATGCCATAATTATTTGTAAGTTATGACATCATGATGTTATAACTTTTTATTTTTTCCGAATTTCCCGGTACGGGAAAGGTTTTACTTCAGATTTCACTTACGTTTTTATGTGATTGTTGTACCGCTATGCTTGTCGTAATGTTGATCAATGCCAGAATGGAGAGAGGAATTGCGAACCCTGGAATGGGAAGTCAGCAGTCACAAATTCCCGCGCGAATTTTCTGGTGGGACCTGCATCATCCTGTTGCCATGCCGGCAACCCTTTCCTGAATATAGGTAACTCATATCAAAAGATCCAGGGAGGAAAAAAGACGAATTGCTGGAATTTTCCCTTTTGCCTAGCATCCTGATGTGGTAGTGTAGGTAACGGGCATGTAACTGGCGGAGAGATCAATTCCTGGCAGTCTTCTCATTTCACAACAGTTGAACTATCGTTTATGCCTGGTGTCGTTCGCTTCACATGAGAAACTGGGGGATTACAATCCGGGCCGCTCTCCTGATCGTGGAAAAAACAAAAAGGGTGATTTCGAGGTCAAAATAATGACCTTAAAGGGACTTTGGAAAGGGGTGAAACCCTAATAAAGGCCAGATTTCGTTTTAATTACGTAAAAAAAGCCCAATTTAGCCGTATTCAACATCAAACCCAATCGGGACCGAATACGGGCGATTTAAACGAACGATAACGGATTTTACGAGTTGGGGTGGGGTGTGTATACCCCGGTATCGGTATCGTTTCGTTAATTCGGGCGCATAATAGAGGGATTTACTCTTCCAGCAGAAAAACAACGGTTCGGCATTGTCAGAGACTGACAAGAATGTCAAGCCTGATGTCAATCGCCGCCAGGGAAAATGTCAGAGACAATGTCAGGGTTTGCAAACCTGAAATGCCGGATGTCAAGGAGACAAAACGAGACATTCAGGACAGGATTCAAAATTACTATACCCAGCACCCCGACGCCGGTTATGCAGAAGCAGGTAAGGCGTTGGGAATTTCACGCCAGGTCGTCAGGACGAATGTTTTGAAAATGTCGCAACCGGCAGTGGGTGAAGTATGACATCCCTCAAATACGACAAGCTCCAAAGAGATTGTTGCGATATATTACGAATGCTGAGAAAGTGACAAAAATGACAAAATTCGAAGACGAATGCAAAGAC
>JAPKXR010000171.1 GCA_026394715.1 Methanomicrobiales archaeon
GCCGTTGCGCGGTGCCGGTTGCATCCCGACGGGCACGAAGTCGACGGCGTCTTCACCCTGGAAGAGTTCCGTGGGCGAGGGGTTTGCCCGGCTCGTCGTGCAGGCATAAAATCGACGCGTGCGGGCATGAAGAGCTGTACATGCATTCGACCCTGCAATTGATCAGCTTCTACAAAACGTTCGGGTTCGTCCCTTTGCCCGAGGACCAGCTGCCGAGGATGATCAGGGAACGGTTCCTGTTTTGTTTCGGCGAGATGGCCGGGTGTAATGTTTGCCCGATGCGGAGGGCGGCCGGTGGGTGAATGGTGTTGGAGTGGCATCTGTTTGATAACACCCCAATCCGGACAGATGCAAAGTCTGCACTTCCTAAATTGTCATAGTGTCATGATGGACCGGGTCAGGGTTGCTTTGGAAAAAGTGTGACCCTGGGAAGGAAACCATTGTCATCATCAGGATCACCAGGGGACCATTATCTCCAGCAGGGGGAAAATTTGTATAATCTCATAACGACAAGTAACAATATGGAATATACGGTTGTCCTCGAACCACAGGAAGAAGGCGGATATTTCGTCCAGTGTGTGGAGTTACCGGGGGCTATCAGCCAGGGGGACTCAAAAGAGGAAGCGCTTACCAATATTAAAGAAGCAATTGAACTTGTTTTAGAAGTACAGCGCGAAGAACTCCATAAAAAAACTCGCATTTTCAATTCGGAAATACTCAAAGTTGACGTGGCGAATGTCTCGTAAACTTCCGGTAATCTCTGGTGAGAAGATGATAAAGCTCCTTGCAAGGCAGGGCTTCGAAATCCGGCGGCAAACATCCAGCCATATTGTAGTGCAGAAAGAATGGCGGGTATTTGCAGTTCCGCTCCATAAGGAGTTGAAAAAGGAACCCTTATGGCAATTCTGAAACAAGCGGACATCACGGTTGAGGAATTCAGGCAATTTTTTTAAATGACCTATACATCATGCTAGCTGAAGATCTGCAATAGTGAAAGGACCATTGGATAAACGGGGGTCGAAGATTTTACCCTCGGTTCCATGATCCCAAAACGATGCAGAAACAAAAAAATAAATGACTCTTCGTTCATCTGCACTTGGATCCTCCCTTAGCACCTGCCACCTGGACCGGAATGAATTTTCCATTACACCCCCCCTGACCCGAGAACTCACCGTACCCGAATTCCCCCTTGAGAAAGAGGTCTGGTACCACTACCTCCAGTAGGTGGCCAACCCTGCTAAAGACCGCATTTTAGGCACCTTTGTTGACGGGACGAATCGCCCGGCCGTTGCGCAGGTGTCAGGCTGCACCCCGATGGGCACGAAGTCGACGGCGTCTTCACCCTGGATGAGTTCCGTGGGCGAGGGGCTTGCCCGGCTCGTCGTGCAGGCATGAAATCGACACCTACGGGTATGAAGAGCTGTACATGCATCCGACCCTGCAATTGATCAGCTTCTACAAGACGTTCGGGTTTGTCCCGATCCCCGAGGACCAGCTGCCGAGGATGATCCGGGAACGGTTCCACTTGCCGCTTCGGCGAGATGGCCGGGTGAAAACGGTCTGCCCGATGCGGAGGGCAGCCGGTGGGTGATACGGGATGCGGAATCGGAATAATTTGTACGAGGTGAATGAGTAGAGAACGGTGTATTATCTATCCATTTCATCCCGAGCCCCTGAAACTTTGAGCATCTGGACAAAACCCCAGGGTCCTGCATTGTGTTGGTCCCGGCAAACGTGGTGATGCAGAGATCCCGGCACCATCGGTTCCAAAACTCCGTATTTTTCTCGCAATAGAAAATGACGGGTGGCTCGATCATGTTTCATCGCAAGTACTATCAGGGTGTACGATCACCATTCTAATAAGGAAATATTACAGGTCATTGGAGTAACTCTCATGAACCATATCATCAGACAGAACTTAAATGAAATTATCCGGATCTGCATTCACCGTAAGGTCCGAATTCTCGCTGTATTCGGATCAGCGACCGATAACCGGTTCGATCCAAACACAAGCGATCTTGATCTGCTGGTTGAATTTGAGAAAATGCAACCATCGGAGCATGCAGAGCAGTACTTCGGGCTCGTAGAGGATTTGGAACGCCTGCTCAATCGTCCTGTTGATCTGGTCGAGTCGGGGCCAATCCGTAATCCATATTTCCGCAAGTCCCTTGAAGAGACGCAGGTCGTAATCTATGCTGCCGCATGAGACGAAGAAATATCTTTTCGATATTGCAACAGCATGCGATCTTCTTGCGCAGTTCACCAGCGGGAAGACTCTTGCCGATTATCAAAAAGATCCATTGCTCCGATCGGGTGTGGAGCGCCAGTTTGAAATTGTAGGGGAAGCTCTTAACCAGGCAATCCAGCACAACCCCTCGCTTGCTGTGTTGATCAGCAATTCATCAAGGATCATTTCCTTCC
>JAPKXR010000142.1 GCA_026394715.1 Methanomicrobiales archaeon
AGTGCATTCAGTTTTTCAAGCGGGCGGGGTGTTGTACTGAAAACAAATTGCGTATCATTTTCAAACCCGATCACAATTGCAACCACCCGGGCGCCTTTTGCTTCATCGTACATCTCGTTGACCAGATCGGAAGTTTTTCTCATAGGGATTCATCAATGGAATTGAATCCACACCACATAAATTATTCGTTCCTCTACAGGAGCATCTGGGAAAATGGGATGATCCCCGTTAATGGGAACTTCAATCAGGAAGGTTAATCATCTCGGCAGCGATTTCAAATTTGTCTCATGTGAAAAAAGATCCCGGGTCAGGGGGGTCATGTTGATTTTGCTTTCCGGAATTACCTACCGTTCACTATTGGTAATATTGCTCTTGTTTCTGTTCATAGCGCCCGTATTCGCAAACAACCTGTACAGGGAAAACGCGCCATTACTCGTCTGGCAGGGAAGTTATATCCGGATTGATCCGGTCGGTACCCGGCAGTCCGGTGAAAAGATAACTATCACGGCAACGACCGACCTTCCCGTGGGCAGTCCGGTGCTCTTCGAGGTCCTTTTCACGCCAGTTTCACCTGCCCAAAAAAGCCAGGACGGGGCGTTCAGCGGTGCAACGGGGGCCGCTACCGTTTATTCCGGGCGGAATAGTAACCACAACCTGCTGAGTTATCCTATTGATCTCTCTGCATTCCTGCAGGGGGATTATCACATCCTTGCCTCGTCTGCCAATAGTGCCGTAACTGGTTCAGGACAATTTTCGGTAGTGTCGGCCATCACGAAGAAACCCCCCCTGCCGGCATTCATCTTCTCGCCATCCCCGGCAATTGTGGACCTACCGGTGGTTTTTGATGGATCGGGGTCCACAGATCCCGATGGAAAAATAGTCACGTACCAATGGGATTTTGGGGACGGCTCACCCCTTACCAGTTCGACGGGTTCACCCGGCGATGTCCATTCTTCCCATACCTATCGATCGGCCGGAAACTACATGGCCGGTCTGAAGGTAATGGATAACAGTGAAAAGGTCGCGTGGGCCTACAACGAGGTTCGGGTTTTGGTCCCGGTTTTGCCCGTTTCGGACTTTTCCATATCCCCTGTACGTGGTCAGGCATGGGAGAACCATCCCCTGGCTGTTTCGTAATCAGATCAGTCAACCGGGTCACCTCGTGAATGGGCCTGGTATATCGATAATACCCTGGTATCGCAGATGCGGACCTACTCTCAAAGCATATTCACGGAACCCGGCAACTACACGATCAAACTGGTGGTAACGAATGATTATGGTATTTCTGCAAAGGAAAAACAGGTGATGGTCCTGCCGTTTCAAACGATAACCACTACGGTTACCAGTACTACGATCAGCCAGGCTCAAACAATAACTGATATCCCTACCCAGCCAGCGACGACTATTACCCCGGTCCCCACGACCTCCGTCCCACAATGCCTGGCCTGCGGCAGTCCCTGCGTACTATTCACTATTCCCTGCTCGTGGATTGATATTCTTATCATTATCATCATCGTGATGTTCGGGCTATGGTATATCCTGAAACACTGGTCGCCAAAGCGACGCCAAAAGACAGATTCCCCGAAAATACCTGGCCAAACGGGAGATAAGGGCCTCCCGCCACCTGAGGTCACCATAATAACCCGGGGGGGATCAGCTCCCGGGGTCTTGAAGTGAATAATCTTGAGATCCACATGGATGTCGAGACCGGGATACGATATCTTGACAAAGAAGAGTGAAAAATGGCTGTAACTAAGACAGAAGACAAGGCGCAGGACGACTTCGCAACAGAAATTACACAGATGGTAGAAAGCAGTGTATTCCAGGGTGAAAGAGATGAATTCTCCTTTATGATCCAGAAATACGCAGAAAAATCCCAAACGGCAGAAGACGAGGGGTGGAAACTCGTGACCCGGCAGATAGTTGAGACCCTTCCTGCGCACCTGAAAGAGGGGATAATCGTGTGTTCCCTTGAAAAAATCAACCAGGAAGGGCCGTGCCGTAACGCCGCAGAGAATAATCTGGAGGTCCTGACTATTACCCCTGGGGACAATTTTCCATGCATCACATTCCCGACGTTTTACCCGTACCTGGATTTCATTCTCCGGGCTGGCCCCGTTGATATCTGCCATATGAAAAAAACCTTCAAGGTCGAAGGATCGTTGTCACTGATCGAGGCAGTACAACAATTCAAAGAGAATCGGGTCCAGAATGTTTCAGGCACGATACTGGTTTTTGCTAAAATATCTCTTTGCAAGGGGGATGTTGCGATAAAACTTCATGAATTTGAAAAAGAGATCGAGGTAGCATAAATACCCGCGAAAAGCCTGATGCCCGGCACTGCCTCCAGTCTAAAAAGGAGAGGTGATGAGGGATAGTATTTTGAACGGGAGGCCCCTGGTCTTTTGTACGGTTCCTATGCATCACCTGCAGTCATTTTTTGTTCTCCCTCCTGGCACATCGGCTGATCCGGTAAGTGCAGCATAATTAACTTTTACACGAAACAAAACCCCTAAGTTCCATCCCTCTCTAAAATTTTCAAATACAACTGGTATTCAGCATAGATGCATCGTTCTTCTACCCATTTTGGCAGCTGCGGGTAGCTCATCCGCATAATCCCTGCAACAGAGGCCGGAATGCATGCCGACTGGTACTTGATCCGTTCGATAAAACCGGCAGGGATCGGAATATCTGCACTGGTTACATCAGGCACAGGACCCAGGGTTTTTTCCCTGGTTTTATGGAATTTTGTTTTCCGTGGACTTTTTTGGAATGGTAATGTATCTGACATCCTCATCTCCCATATTTCATGGGTACAAATCTCCATCTCCATTGGGGGTACGGCCAGTTCGCTCATACATCTGCGGTGCAGATCTTTCGGGACATCAAACCCTGTCATGACCGTGGTCATAAACGATTTGACCAGGTTCTCGTCTGCACTCACATGCCTGTAAAAATCATCAACCCAGCAGCGGCAGAACCTGGTCATTTCACCCGCACAAAAGTCGTCAAACGAACGTGCTGCAACAAGTTCTTCCGGGCGGATTTGTCGGTACCCATACCCTTTAAGCACGTCAGCATTTCTCGCTAAAAATGAGTTCAGGTAATAACTATAGGTCCCGATTTCCGCAATCAACTCAAGAAACAACTTTTTTATATGCCACACCTCAACCGTGTTGCAGGTCTTATCCTCAAATTCATACGGCTCGAGCCGAAGGCCGGCATACCCGGAATAAAATTCACCCTTATTTTTTCCTGGATAGGGGTTATGAATAGCGTGAAACGAGAAGAACTGCCTGAACCATTCGGAGTCCAGCACCGTTGCCAGGGCCTCAACACTGATGTTGCCCCGCTCACGGTCCAGGTCCGAATACGACCTGCCCCGTCCGGTATCTGACCGTATCGAATTGATGATCGGGTCCACGGAAGAACGGAACAGGACATTCTTCAACCCATTATTTATCCGGTGAATATACCCATTTAGATAGAGTCCCCTCCTTGCATCAATGAACAGTCCGGGGTTTGAAGGGGGCAACCTGCTCCCCGTAATCCCATAAATAAACCGGTTGGCATCGGCCTCGGACTTTTGTGTGAAGAACGCAACATAGGCGTTTGACCGGGCCCGGTCATGTTCAAGCGTGTCTAAACTACATTCTTCCCGTGAATATGTAGTTTCCGACATTTGAAGAGGTTAATGCTAAATCTGTATTTTAACGTATCTATCCATTTTTCCCGCATGCAAAAGTTGTTTGTATCCGCCGAATGCCTGCATTGAAATGATGAACAATGACCTGAGATCCAAAGGGTCCCCATTCATGAAAAACACCAGGAATGACAGGTAGATTATGCTGGAACTGTGTATGATTCAGTCATCCATTGCCGTTTATTGTTTGTTGGGCGGGGAACCACCTTGGGGTTGAGGGAGCGGCAAATGAAGATGAGATCCCGGTATTCGTGCTGAAACACGGGAATGATCTAAACGTGATATCCAGGGCGAAGGGGTATGACCATTACACAGGGGGCCGCTGCACCAGCTGCCTTCGCGATGATTGCCCTGAAGATCCAATTCTGGCAATCTTTTTTTTATAGGATGACATATGTACCGTATGAAAATTCTGACTGCGTGCGTGGTTAGCTGTGTATTTCTTCTCGTTCTGATGGCAGGGTGTACAAGCCAGCCGGTCTCGAAACAGGCCACCCCGGTTACCACAGCGGTTCCCGCCACAATTAATCCTACTCCTTCGTCTGCCCAGGTCCAGGATCCTTCCCTTGTCGGGACATGGTACCTTAAAATGATGGCGGAGCAGGGCGGTCCAGCTCTCGTTGATATGATGAGCCCTCAGATTACTGCGGTTTTCACCAACCAATCGAATGTCATAGGGTTCTCGGGCTGTAATAATTACAATGGACACTATACCCTGACGGGCCAGGGCCTCTCTGACGGGGGCGGTATCTCGATCGGTCCTCTCGCGTCTACCACGATGTATTGCGCCAACAGCACGAAAACTGAAACAACGTATCTTCAGATCCTACAGGCTGCAGAAACATATACTGTGAATGGGAACCAGGAATTGACGATATTGGATAATTCAGGAAATACTCTGGTTTATCAGAAGACTCCGTATAGTTCTACATTTGTGCCAAAGGGCTTCAGATAATTTTTTTTAGACTCACTTGGTTTTCTCCATATTGAACGATACGTATCAGTTCAACCAGGAAAAAAGTCTGGTCTGTATTGAAGTTGTAAAACCAGGAACGTTTCCCTCGTTTATATTCTACCGTTACGTTTATTTCCAAAGCACCTCCAGAATAACCTTATATTCGCTTTTATGTTGCGTTCTCCTGTATGAGGCAGATGCCCGTACAGATCAAGTGTTACATTCGTCATATGTGCGGGTTGTATACTCCGTTGTACATCTGTGTTCACCTGCTGAAAAGTCGAAGAAATGATTTAACCTGGATATCCGAAGTACCATCTTGCAACTACGTTAAAACCTGCTAAAATCGGGGGCCGAAATTGGGCATATACGCTCACTGGGGTGTATGGGTCCGAGGCTGTAGGGGACGTGAAAAAAGGACGATCTCTACAAAGCCATATTTCAATTTTATGAATCCCATGACCTTTGAATCGCAAGGGATAAAAGGGGTATTCAGGACCCAATCATTATTTCAGAGGGTTTTTCCATCGCGTTTTTCTTTCCAGGCTCCTTTTGCACTGGGGTTTTTGTTTCGTTCTGTTTTGGGATACGTTCTTCATAGGTCAGAATCTGTTTCGGAAGGCGTGCCAGTATTTCCCTGTTCAACATGAGATGTTCTTTCATAACACCGGACAGTTCTGACAGAATTTTATTTTGCGCGGCTATCAGTAATTCAAGTCCATCAGAATGTTCAATTACCGGTTCAATTACCGGTTCAAGGGGCTCAGGGTTCGGCTGCAGTTTCTTTAAAAATTCACTGCGGCGTCTCCAGATTTTACTGATGCTGTCAATTCCTTTCTTCTTAGTGGGAAATACTACCCGGTACCGTTCGTAAAATTCATGACTGTCGTTACACTGGATAACGAGATCAATCTCTGCCTCATCGATTTTCTGATATTTTCGTTTTTGATCCACTGGCATGGAGTAAAAGATTGGAGATTTTCGGATTAGAATCTATCTTCTATTGAAAAATAATTCATATGTAATTGGAATTGGTGAATCCTTTCACATTAATCGCGTATATTTCCCTATTTTGAAGTGATGTGCAATATACGGGGTTTAAATCATTCTTGTCAGGCTAAGACCAAGCTCCTATCCGTTCACTGGGTTTAACAAACTCATTTGCCCATTTCCGACTTTCTGGACTCCCACGGACGAGGGGGTTCAGTGGCTTCATGCATCAACTCATCTGCCTATTCCCATGAGATGTTCCGGCTGCGAAACAATCCCGAAAAGGTTATGGGGGTATTCCTGTGTTATGGTTCTCCGGTCTCTCGGTACAGATAAGGGTCCGCTGTAATTGTTTCACTGGTTCCCAAATTTTTGAGGCCGTTTTATATGTGTCATTGAAGTGTTCCCGTGTGCGCGATCAATCCCCGGGAATGAACGGCGAACGGTAATCCACTCTGCTTTATCCGAATGTCAAGGGAGGGAAATACAATTATACCGAACGATTATGAGAAAGATCGAAAAACGCACGTTTCTTCTTCTTAAGAGGCGTTTTTTTGATACCTTTCCATTTGTTAAATTCAAGAGGCAGTAATTCTAAAATCTCCTGCGAGGGTATACTGAAAACATCATAGGTCAATTCCAGTTGATTCATTAAGGTGACGAAACGATAGAGATTTCCAGGCGCTTTCCTCGATGCTGTACCCCGCTTCAGGCCTTCGCCACCATCATTTCCCGACTGCCAGTATAATGCTAAAATTGCATCAACCATGTTCTCGTTCGATATCAGGTTCTGGTGACATGCCAGTTCAAGGGTGACCTTGTTCGTAACATTGAGTGGGGTTGTAAGAAATATTTTAGATTTCTCCTGGTATTTAGAGTAGATATCCCAGGAAGCCGCAACTAAATGACGATAATAACGTGTGTAATGTGGATTGTATATGTATCGCGCGAATTCGCCGATTTTTCGGTTCCCCGTGGGATCAGGGGGCGCAATTTGATCAAATAACTGGATCGTCAGCCAATTCCATAATCCACCATTATCAATAAGTAAATCCCGGTCAATCTCCTGGAAAAGGAAATGCAGAAAAAAACCCAATTCCATCCGCGACGGGAAAATTTTAGCCTCAACCTCAATGGTGGGTTCAAACAAATTCGAGAATGGGGCCTCATGATATTTTGCAACTGAAAATGGTTCCAAGGGATTTTCCTTGATTTTAATCAGATCCGTAAGGAATTCCTTTGTCCCTAGTCCCGTCAGTGTTCGTATTCCTGTCATTTTGCCTGCCCGCCATCGAAAGATTTCAAAAAACGGTCCCATACACCTGCGTGGCTCATAGAAAAATCGTTGACAACATTCTCAATCCATGCCAGTATTTCCCCTTTCGACTCGGGAATATCTCTTTTCCACTGGTCCGGATAATTTTCAGGGTACACCGTTCTGGCAAAGTCAAGCCAGTTTTTTTGCCATTCTTCAGCCGGGTCGAGGGGGTCAACAAACTCAACCAACAGCATGTAGGTTAATAATTCGCGGATAACCTGTGGATAGACGTAAAAGAAGAAACCTGTGTCTGATTTGGCAAGAGACCTGATATTTGGAATATTTTTATTAAACTCTAAAACCGGCTCCTGGCTGTCATACCGTAACCTCCAGATCTGCTGGCCCAAATCGGAACCAAATTCTGACGGAAGAATAGATTGGATCTGGGAATCAGGTCCTGTTTCCCCTTTCGGACGAATTGTATCTGCTTCTGCAAGAATTAACCCATATCTCCCCGATTTTTCTACCACTTTAACCCTGAATGACAAATTTTCAGTTTTTCCCAAATCTGAAATGCCTGTGTCCCGGGGTTGAATAATGGTCCCGACCGTTCCGAAATTGAACCTCTTTCTATTCAGCCTGTAATAGGCCTCTACGAAAACAGCGGCGTCCTTTGGTAAATCCATCGTTCGAAGATTAATTTTTGCATCGAACGTCTTAATTATTCCATTGTCCCGAAGTATTTGTATCTGGATATTCTTTGACGGGATTTTTTTCTTCCCAGTAAAATTCAACCTTCTTTTCATTCTCATACCTGCTTCAATGAAATCACGAGTTCACGATTTGGATCAAATCCTGATATTTTAAGGGCAAAACCGGGGGTTTCAATGGCAAATATCAGAGTATTTTGTGCAACCCTGGTAATCCGTCCTCCCCTGATTTCAGGATTGATATAATTTGCTCCTTTATGTTCAACAGATAATACGAAATCCCAAATGTCATAGTTGCCAAATGGATTACCTCGCTTTGCATTGTATGCGACCTCTAGGTGAGCGTTGGTTGGTTTAAAATGTTCTTTTTTGTGAATACTCACGGTAAAGCCGCCAGTTATTTTCTGGATGTTGAATGTGTCCTCTTTTATGGCAGGTACATGTATGACCTCATCCGGAGGCAGTTCTCCCAATGTATCTCCTACTTCGGTTGGAATATTGAAAATTTCTTTGAGAAAATCTTTGTCAATACCGGGAGCTGGAATATCTAAAATTTTTATCAGGTCCCGCATACTGGAACGGATAAAGCGTAATGTATACGTTGCCAGTTTGTATTTCTGCTTGAAACTTTCTGTTCTTTCTTTCCAATCGGTATGTGCCGGGGACTCCGAATCTCCTAAAAATTTTGCCACGGGTTCATCCTCTGCGGTAAGGAGAGCTCTTACATTTCCCCGGACCATCTTAATTTCTGAAATGAGAATTCCCGATCGTATATAGAATTCTTCAGGCCGGAACAAGTCCTCATTTTTCTGGATGAATGCCTGAAAATAGGATTCCTGTATCTGACCATCTGATGACTCAATTTTTACAGGGATATGAAGTGCAACCAGGTTATTCTCATTGAAACGTTTTCGGGCATATTCAAGACAATCTCCAAATAGTGATTCACTAATTTTTGGAGTCCCGTCATAACTATTCAGTTTCAGGAAATTATTTGTTTCAGTTTTTACCGAATTGTAAATAAAAAACAGAATTGATTCAACCGAATGGTGCTCCCAGGAGGTCTCTTTCCAGCTTTGTTTCCCGGCTAATTCAAAAATTGAATTATTATCTATGGTGAAAGAATGTGAATTATCTTTGATTTCTACCGTGAGTGTTCCTTTAATAACAGGGTAAAAGTAGTGCTGAATAACCGCACGGATTAATGTATTTGTTGAAATATCATCTACGGGGTATGGAATAATAATTGAAAGTCCAGGTTCATTATTTCGCGTTATACCGAACCTTGATTTGAACCCGGGAATGAAATCCTGAGACTCGATCGGTTGGTTGTCCTCGACGCTGAAGTACGCATAATAATCATATTGATTGTCATCTAGTGGGTGAGATTTTAATAATGCCTTTCCTAAAAGCAATTCCCGATTATCGTTGTTCCTGATAGTATACCCCCAGAAAGACCGAAGTTCAGAGCAAATGAAAAAGACTGTTTTTCCTAATCCCCATCTCCCTGCGTCTCGCCCTTCCTTGAGTGAAATCCCCTCTCTCCACCAGAAATTGTAATAATTGCTTTTTCCTCTGTTTTTCAGCCCGTTCCGTGTTATGGGGCCATCCAGTCCGGTTGTTCCAAAATCCTCAATGACAAGGTATTTGAATTCCGTTTTTGTTTCAGGGTTGAAATCAAAACCACAACTTCTGACATGGGGGACCAGTTCAGAGTAATACTCCGTAAACTTTGATAATGGTTCACTCTTAAGAGAAAACCGGACGAGGACGTTTTTGGCAGAAGGTAATTTTGCATCAAGGGAATTCTGGATAGATTCCCTGACTACCGCAGCTGACCAGTCGAGATCACCTACGTTAAAAAACTCTGCTTCATGAGGTGATCGTTCAGGCTCCCCCTCTCCCAATTTACGAAAATTCCACATTATCACGAATATTTATTTGAACATTTATTTTTTTATTAATCAGGTAAGTGCAGAAAATTAATGAATTTATCTTAACCAATTTCATCATACCACTTCCCCACTATCCCCTTCCCCGTACCAGTGATACCCCGCTGGGTTTTTCCCCCGTGTCCTTTGCGGGAACTGCCTGGGCCCAATGGGTGCCCTGTTCAACCCTGCTGTCGGGGAGACGTGAGGGTATATTTTTTTTAATGTTCTACTACGGTATGGGTCATCATCAATTCACCCTGCCCATGTGCATTAGGGTATTCGCGTACCGGGACATCGAATGAGCGGAGAAATTCCATGTGGGGGCGACTGACAAGTTGCAAATGGTCGGGTCCGTCATGTTGGAGAACCTTTACAAAAGACGGGGCTGATTCAATCACCCGCCCCTTAACATCGGTCCGGTTTCCCACGCGAAAGAACTGGTGCCCATATTTGAGAAACGATCCGATATCACGGGAACCCGAAGCACGGACAATCTTTGCGATGCGACGGAACTGGAACGTCCTGAGCGAGAGTGCTGATATGCAGGATTCTGAAGTGAACAGGTAAATGTCTGACAGGTGATATTGAGCCTGCACATCCAGGAGAATTTTTTCGGCTTTCGCAAGGCCCACCCTCGGAGAAAATAAAAAAAACGGGACCATTCGCCTGATTCCGGGGACACTGTTTGTTATGTAACTAGCATAAGTAAAATCGGGAGCTCCTAACCTTACCCCGAAACGGTTGAGGAGCCATTGGATAATACCCGGTTCACGAAGTGACCTGTCATCTCCCACGAATGGGATCCTGGGGGCAAATAATACTACGCGGGGAACTATATTTAATATTTCTTTTATCGGCAGCTGGACCTGTGTATTATTAAGAATAGTGCAGATATATCCGGTCTTTGAATTGATTGTCCCGGGAAGGCGTAAAATCCTCCGCGTATCAGTTGTTACCTTGCGGTCAACCATAATCCCTTCAGCAGTAATGCGGTCAAGGAGCCGGGACCTCGCTTTTATCGCAAGGTTTTCCCGGTCAAAGGGGCTTGCACAAGGATATCGCTCCGGGTCCTGCGCCACCACGTGAAACCCTTTGCTGCCGCTGAATGCACAGTAACGTATCGTGTAGTTGTTCTTACGGAGGTACCCGAGCAGCCTGACCGTGTCATTCCTCGCATCTTCAAGATTATGCAGAGAAAAAGGCGACCGGTCGATATCAAAAACGAGGTCTGATGAAAGGATAATGTTACTCGTGAGAGGTGTACCGTTTCTGCTGCCGAGGACCTCGGGGTTCAGCCAGCAGCTCACTGAATAATACACATCATTTGGCGCAAACCGGACAAGCCATTTGCGAAGGCGCGTCTCATCACGTATCCGTTCATCAATCTTTAAAAAACGCCCGTTATCCAGGAACAGGCGAAAATGGCGATGGGGCAGATCTGAAATGGCACCTAGATCTAACCGTGCCGTTCGATAGAATTGCCGGACCGGATCATTCATCTTTCAGTCGTTTCAGCGCCCCGGCTGAATTAACATTCCATATTCCTGCTGGTCGATGAACGAACTGAACCCCTTCAGCGAATCGTTTGGAATTCCACGTGCCCGTTCACTCCTGATGATCGCCTCCAGTTCCGAACGCACCTGGTTGGCGTCCATTCCCGGTGCAAGGCGTGATGCATATCTCATCTGGACCCAGAGTACAATCCGGTCATAGTCAGGAGATGGACTGCTTTTTTTTGTTTTTGATACAAGTGCGGAAAACCAGCCGCTGGTCGCCGGAGCGGATGATACAACGGGTGCAGGTGGAGGGGTCGGGGATGATCCGGGGTTGATCAATAGACGTGCACCGCATTGCTCACAGAAATTCATGTCGCCGGTGACGTGAGCACCGCATTGCTCACAAAAAAATACCATATGTATGGATTCATACGAAAGCTGATAAGGATTGCGATGGCCGGAAAGTTTTCCTATTACCGCGGACGATTTAGGGGCTACCGGCTCCACATCGTTGACTGTGATACCAGACCATGGGTCGGCAATACGGAATGTTGCCGGCGACTCCCACTCCGTTACGACTAATACGTGGTTCATTCACTTGGTGAGTCAATTGGTGGCCTGGAACTTCGTGTCATGCGTCACAGATGCTGCCTGGTTTTTCCTCTCTTGCTGCAAATATCGATGATCCCTGGCAATAATATCCAAATTGAGTGTATAAAAATTATTTTGGCATGTTTGGAGCGAGTGTCCGCCCCCTGCCTCTCGCAGGTTGTAGGATATCTATATATGATTGATCAATCCAGATTCTATTTATATTAAGGTGACTTACATGGATTTTGGAAAAATTGTTGGAGATTCCTTTGCGTACGCAAAAGAAGGTCTTGTTGGACACTGGGGGAGATGGATTGCCCTGATCATTCTATCATTATTACCGGTGATCCCAATCATGATCGGCGTCATTTTCGGCATTGTGTCAGTACTCGCGAACCCGGAGTCGTTGAACATGGCGGTGTTAATTCCGACGGTCGTATTAACAATTATATTCGCTATTATTCTTGCATTACCGCTTTTAGGGTATACGGTCCGGATATACCGTGGGGATTCACCTGCACCTGACATAAACAACTGGGGTGCCCTGTTCTCTGACGGGTTTAAGATTTTCATTATCTGTCTTGTCTACGCAATCCCGGTAATCATTATAGGCGTCGTTGTACTTGGGAGTGCACTATTGACAATCGTCATGTCTGCGTCAGAAGCCATGGCAAATCCCAGTAACCTGATGGGGTTGTTTGGTGCCGTTATTTTCGGTATCCTGATCCTCGCCATTGTCGTGTTTATCATATGGCTTATTGAGGCAACGGCTGTCGTCCGGTTCGCCAGGACAAACTGTATTGGGGAAGCTTTTAATTTCGGAGAGATATTTTCCCGTATCGGTAAAATCGGTGTGGGATCGTACATCGTCGCCCTGATCATCCAGGCCATCATTGTGGGTGTGATTGTGTTCATTCTGGAGCTGATACCCTATGTCGGAGTTATCCTGGTTCTCATCGTTTCACCGATTATCCTGCTGTTCCAGGCACGGTACCTCAGCCTGCTTTACGACAGTGCTGGTGCAGATGCACCCGCAGCTGTATAAAGCTCTCATTTTTTGAAAGTTTTTTTTTTTAAAACCGGTGATTGAATAAAAGATATTTACCAGTTTTTTTTATTTTGCGGTTTCTCTAGCACTTAGGTTCCATGTTTTCGGGAGATGCCTTCACCAGTCAGCACAGGATCAGATCAATTACTATTTTTCTACAGATGTTAACGCTAGTGTGAGTATGGGAAAAATTTGTCATGTCCAGGGATGCAGACCACAACCCCGGTGTGTCCGGTATCAATTGCGGAAAAAATAGCCTCTTCCCCGCAGTGTATCAATAATCGCACCGTTGGAATTGCTACATGACCCCTTCTGATACTAATGTTCTGGATTGCACCGGGTTGACTATACTGATGCTGTTGGTAGCAGGTAATGTGGATAACCGATGACGAAACGATTTACGATTGTACTGGTGATCTGCCTGGCACTCGCAATCCTGGTCGCACAAGCATGGGGGGGCTCACTACAGGACATTCCTCCCGGCGGCACCGTATTCATCGGTGAACAAGGTCTGAATTTAACGGGAATTCCTTCAGGGACGACCCTTGCCTGGTATACTGGTACCGATATCGTGGGCTGGAGTGTACCGGCAGCCACGATTACTATTGGAAACAACGCCAGTTTCTATGTATCTCCATCTGAATTTTCCAGGCGCATGGGGAACTGGTACATCGGGAACAGCGGAGAGGTAGGATTTTCCGTCAGCGACCCCTCGCAGACCATATATGTTTACGACCAGCAGACACAGAAGGATGTGACCAACAGGAGCACCCCATCAGGTCACTTCCTGGCTTTCCGTGTAGAAACCAATATGTACGTGGTCCCGACACAGCGTCCCGGTGCAGCCGGTTTCTTAACCATCCGGGTCAGGGCCCCTGATGGTACCGTGTATACCCGGCTCTACCAGGATGATGAGACCCTGCTTAACCTGGCAGACCTTGCACCTGATGCAATGCCCTGGTACTGGGTCCCGCTGGAAAAAAACAGCGAGGAGGGATGGTCAACCGGTTTCCGTGGCCCGGAAAGAAATTTCGTATACCGTGAAGGCACCTACACCTTCTGGACAGAGTCCAGCCTGAACGGGATGAAAGACACCTATAAGGACGCGTCAGGGAATGATTTCACCGGGAGGACCGTCTCGGCAATCCACTCCGTCACCACGATTCCCAACAAAGTGAAGATTGTCGCCAGTAATGTTTCAGTCGTCCGGGGCAGACCGTTCACCGTGACCATCACCGGCACCCCTGAATTCATTTACTACCTCTGGGTCGAGGGTACCAGCTCCATGAGTGGTTCGGCAGGTGACCAGCCCCCCGCCATCACGTTCTCGCAGGAGGGTGTCCGGATGGACCCGAAGAACGGACCATGGCCTATCGGGCAGTATATGCCCCAGGGTTCAAAGAAGACAATCCAGCAAGACGTCGCACAGCGCTACAACCACGAAAATGTCAATGGTGTTGTATACTATGCGGCTGTTACCCTCCCCAGCTCCGGTAACCGCACGGTAGCGTTCTCCACGACAAAGGACACAAAGGGCAATACATATTCCATCCGTGTTGAACGCCCGGAGCCATACGACCCCCCGGCATCAAACAAGGGGGGCGATCGGACGTTCAAAAGTAGCAAAGTCAATGTAATGATTGAAGAAGGCGGGGTAGAAATGAATGAAGGAGGCGAGGCCAGTGATGATTCGGCTGCGGCAATGGCCCCCGGGACCCGGGGCTACTTCCTTGGTGAAGAGGTAACGCTCACCGGGATCAACACCGAGTCTGACTTCACCTACCTTTTTATCACAGGCCCAAACCTTCCGGCAGCGGGTGGGGATATAAACGACCCACGAAAACCAATAAGCCTGGAGGATCCGGATTCCTTTGCCCGCGCTGAGGTTAATGGATCAACCTGGGAATACGTATGGGAGACCGCTAAATTAAATATTGATACCGGGGCCTACACGATCTACGCGGTTTCAAGCCCGGTCAACAAGAGCCACCTCACGGATCAGAGCAGCTGCGATCCCGATGACCCCGAGTGCGAGGAATACGACCCTCCCCTCTATTCCACCTTGTCAGTTATCCTGAAAAAACCGTTTATCAGCGCACGGGCGTCACCGCCTGTCGTTGCATCCGGTGATGAGCTGATTATCCGTGGTATTGCTGCAGGCCAGCCGGAGAATGGTGTTGCAGTCTGGATACTCGGTAAGAACCAGGTCGTCTACCATGCCCCCAGTGTCAATACTGACGGCACCTTCGAGTTGGAACTGTCAACGGCACAAACCGCATCCATGGCGGCAGGCCAGTATTTCGTCGTTGCACAGCACCCGATGACGAATGAAATATTCGATGTCTGGCCCGCGTCCTCTGTTGCGGGCTATAACAACCAGGACCTTGTTGTGGGTAGTTACCTGGTATCCGGGAATACCCTGTTTAAGTTGCAGGGTGATGGCAGCCTCCTGGGGCCCGATGCAGCAGATGCACTGGTCCAGGCGCTCAACAACCCCGGTATTGATGATATCTACGCGAGACTCCAGTTCCTGGTTGAAGTACCAATGATCACCATTCTCCCGGTAGACGGGGTGCAGGTCGGTGATAATTTTACCATGGCGGGGACTACCAACCTGGCAGCCGGTGATAAGGTTCTCGTTGAAGTCATCTCCTCCTCATTTAGCCCAGCCGCAAAGACAGAGAGTGGTGAATTCAGCGGCACATCCGGGACTGTAACAGTCCGGAAGGGGGCGGATGGCCTTAACTGGTGGTCATTCCCTGTCAATACCGCCTCATTCAGGCCTGATGAGTACCTCGTCCAGGTTTCGGGTATCACGGTTGATGCGCTGGCATCGACCCGTTTCAGCGTTGCCCCGTTCAACCCGGCAACCCACCTGCCTGTCATGCCCTCTGTGGAGATTGTGGAAGTACCGGACACGATCATAACCGTGCCTGTTCCTGTTAACACAACCATGAGCGATGAGGATTCATCGGATGAGTCTGATTATCTCTCTATCGGTGCAAAAGAATCAAAGCTGGCCCGCGTCATCGGGTCCCCGCCCACAACTTTCCTGACCCCCGTGGTAACTATTGCACCGGTCGGTAACACAACTACCACTGCAATACCCCCGAGGGCAACCGTCCCCACCACAAGGCCGACCATTCAGCCCGGATTGGATGCTCTGATTACCATTATTGGTCTTGGTGTTGTTGCATCTCATGTAGGACGTAAGCATTAATCCAACATCCCAAATTTAGGGTGTTACCCGATGGATCCCGTGTGTGAACCAGGTCATTTTCAACCGTCTTCCCCAGGGAATGACTGGCTGGTTCGGTTGATACATGGGCCCAACCCTCCTCCCTAAAATACGATTGATGGTGAAACCCAACACGAAAAAACCATGTACACGGTCCCACCGGGTGTATCGCCTGTATACCGGGATGATGAATGGCACTTTTCCTGGTATTTAAATTTTAACTGTTGTATTTATCATTGTGTAACGAGCACGTTAATTCATATTCCACTAGTTCTGGGTGATAACGCTTGACGCAGGTCGAAATATATCTGGAAAATGCGAGAAAACAGTTACTTGATCTCTCTCTTCGGAACCGTCTGCTCAATTACCGGCCTACAAAAAACAGGACCCTCCGGGTACATGATGAATCTATCAGGGAACTCTATGATATTCTTGTAATCCAGGGAAAGGCGATGCAATTTCACCCGGTGGGTGCATTGCCAAAAAGTTCTGCTTCAGGCAGTCCGCCAGATATTTCAGAAACCGCAGCGTCACAAGATGCTGGTGATGAAACCGGGTCTTCCATATGGAAATTACCCGATTCAGAAGGAGACCTGCCCAGCCATCTAACCGATCTGTTTCTTGAGACGAAACTTGAAAAAGAACCATTACAGAAACGTCTTTTTTACATCTCGAATGAAGCGGCCTCAATTGTCGAAGAACAAGGGTATACCGTCCTTTATTTAGCATTGGGATTTCTTGAGTGGACTGACGGTACCAGCCCGGTAAAACCAGTAAAATCACCACTGGTCCTGGTCCCTGTTGAATTGACGCGGGAAAAAATACAGACTGCTTTCAAAATCAGGTGGACGGGCGAAGATATCGGTTCGAATATTTCATTGCAGGAGAAATTGAAAGAGTTGGGTGTTTCTCTTCCCGACTTTGAAATGCCGGAAGATAAACTGGGTGTTGATACCTACATCAAACAAATAGGGTCTGCAATATCACAATATCCGCAATGGAAGATCCTCGAAGATACCTACCTGGACTTTTTTAGTTTCAAAAAATTCGTGATGTATAAGGATCTCGATTCTTCCACGTGGCCGGATGGGAACAAACCCTCCGGTCACCCGGTAATGCAGGTTTTATTTAACCCGGATGCGAAACAGGAGACGGGCCCGGGATTTTCTGACCAGGACGTTGATGTAAAGATTACATCAGAGTCCGCATATCATATACTAGACGCCGATTCATCACAGATTGCCGTAATTGAAGATATCAAAGCAGGTAAAAACCTGGTAGTCGAAGGGCCCCCGGGAACTGGGAAGTCCCAGACTATTGCAAACGCGATCGCTGAAAACCTGGCCATGGGTAAAAGTGTTCTTTTCATCAGTGAAAAGATGGCGGCACTTGAAGTGGTAAAAAACAGGCTGGACGCGATCGGGTTGGGCCCGTTCTGCCTCGAGTTGCATAGTAAAAACAGCACGAAAACGAGTTTTGTCCAGGAATTACAGCGGACTGTTTCGATGCAGGAACCATCCGGAATTGAACCAGGGGAACAGCTGAAACAATTGGACCAGTTAAAATTGCAATTAAATGCCTATGCCCAGGCACTTCGGACTCCCGTTGGTTTGAGATCAAAAACCCCCTATGAATTGTTCGGGCAGAAAGAGCAGTCCAGGTGCTACTTCCAGTCTCTGGGAAGAGAACTCTTAAGAGTCCCGTTACCCGGGATTGAGAATTGCCCTGATTCGGAATGGACACTCACAAAGGATTCCCTGCAGAACGCGGCTGAAATATTCGCATCATTAAACGAATCCGCAACGCTTCCCTGGCATGGATGCAATCCGGGCTTACTCCTGCCCATCGATAATGACGAGCTGTTGACGATGATCCGCAATGCAAAAACCAGCAGCAGAACACTCCAGGAAAATATCAACGAACTGGTACCAGTAACGGGTATACGTCCCCCGTCAAGTATCAGGGAATTAAAAAACTCTCTCGATGCAACCCTGTTGATTATATCACAGGAACCAATCGATACAGCAATCCTCCGAAATGAAGGGTGGAATGCACCAGACCCACGGGTAACGGCATTAATAAACGCAATTTGTGCATTCAACGAAGAAAATTCCCGTATTGGTTCGATTTTTAATGCGGATATCTACCGCATCGATACAAAACTTTTACGATCGGAATTTCGTTCCGCCGCAGAATCTAATGTACTATCAAAACTGTTTTCAGGCAACTACCGCCAGCTGAAAAGCCAGGTAACTGCATGTTACCAACGTGATCAAAACAGGTCGGATGAAGAAATTTTAACCGATCTCGACCGGGTAACGAGGTGCCAGGAACTCCGGACGAAAATCAGGGCTCACCGGGATAAGGGGGTGTCATTCTTTGGGTCTCTTTGGAATGACGAACAGAGTGATGCGTTGGGCCTGCAAAGATTTTCGGAATGGATTTTGGCCTTCCGGTCCCGGGTACTCGAAAATGTATTCACCGATCGGACCATAGAAATTTTGAGCAAGGGTGCCGACCTGCAAAGAATCGGCGCCTGTGTTGCAGCACTGCAACATGCGATTACCCAATTCGAGCAAACAAGGGATATTCTGTTTACACGGTTACAATGTAACGGACCCGAAAAATTCAAGTCCCAACTTGATGCGGTTTTGTTTTCTGAACTGGATAACGTGTATAAAGATTGGGAAAACGCATTTCCTTTCCTTGACAGCTGGTGCCGCTATACGGTATCTGCAGAAAAATGCAGGAAAACCATGAGTGCACCCGTATTGCAACAGGTGGAAAATAAGATTCTGTTGTCAACAGATGCAGTCCCATGTTTAATGGGAAATGATGCAGACATCCTATTGCGGTCCGCATTCACACAACTCCCAGCCCTTGCAAATTTCTATTCAGGTTCACATTTGAAGACGATTGAATCGTTCCAGGCACTTGACCGGCACTATATCAGGGACAACAGGTCACGGCTTGCAACAAAACTCTATGCAAAAATACCAAAACTATATGGCGGGATATCAAAGGATTCTGAAATGGGGATATTAATTGGCGAATTTAATCGCAAAAAGAACCATATGCCCATTAGAAAACTTATGACTGAGGCTGGAGGCCTCATCCAGAAGATTAAGCCTTGTTTCATGATGAGTCCCCTGTCCGTAGCCCAATTTCTTGATCCCAGGACGGTAAGATTCAATGTAATTATTTTTGATGAGGCCAGCCAGGTCAGACCACAAGATGCGCTTGGTGCAATCCTGCGTGGGAACCAGGCCGTAGTTATCGGGGATTCAAGGCAATTGCCGCCTACCTCGTTCTTTGAAAAATTAATTGAGATGGGTGATGATACTGAGACGATGGACGATTCACCATTACCGTCTGATATGGAGAGTATTCTCGATCTCTGTAAGATGAGATTTACCACAAAAATATTGAGCTGGCACTATCGTAGTCGTCACGAATCGTTAATCGCCGTTTCAAATGAACAGTTTTACGATAACCACCTCTTCGTTTACCCGTCCCCGATGAGTAGAACGGATGATATCGGCCTGAAGTTTGTATATTGTGCAGATACCGTGTACGATCGTGGGAAGAGCCGGTTGAATCGTGAGGAGGCTAAAATTGTTGCCCGGGCCGCAATTGACCATTTCAAACAGTATCCCGATAAATCCCTGGGTGTGGGGACATTCAGTACCGCACAACAACAGGCGATTATCGAGGAGATCGAGGCTGCCCGGATACAAAATCCCGGAATGGAAGATTTTTTTACAAAAACCTGGGCTGAGCCATTTTTCGTTAAAAATCTGGAAACCATCCAGGGAGACGAACGGGATGTCATTTTCATCAGTGTAGGGTATGGAAAAGACAAAAATGGTATACTGACGACGAATTTTGGTCCCCTGAATGTGGATGGTGGGGAACGCCGGCTCAATGTCCTTATCACACGGGCCAGGGAATGCTGTGTCGTATTCTCCAATTTCCGGTCTTCTGATCTGGCCATCGATACTTCCTCTTCATTCGGCGTCAGGGCTTTCAAAGAATATCTCTCGTATGCAGAGACCGGCGTGATGATTTCGTCCTCACACATTGAAGGGGACCAAAAATCCCCGTTTGAAGAATCGGTTTACAACTTTTTGAGAGACCATGGGTTCCAGGTGAAGAAACAGATTGGCTGTGCAGGATTCAGGATTGATCTTGCGATTGCAGACCCATCTGCACCTGGTGAATATATTCTCGGGATAGAAATTGACGGGGCGATGTATTATTCCTCACGGGTTGCACGGGACCGTGACCGTTTACGACAGCAAGTACTCGAAGGGCTGGGTTGGAAGCTGTACCGTGTCTGGTCTACGGACTGGTACCGGGACCCGGGAACGACCCAGGAACAGCTACTGGCCGCGGTTAACACGGCAATCAATACGCCGGGACCGGCACCTGTCATTAAAAAAGAGCCGGTTATTGTGATACAACCCGAAATAAATGCGAGTCCTGGTGAGGATGCGGTAGTGGTCCCTCCGGCTGGTGCAACGAACGGATCGGTGTTTGATAAAATTCCGGCATACATTCAATGCACAAAAGAGATGGTGGATTGCAGAACAGAATTCGATGATACGACTGATAGTACCCTGGTTGCGAACATTAAGATAATCGTGGATATTGAAGGTCCGGTCCATAGTGATGAGTGTATTGCCAGGGTAAAGAACTTTTATGGCATAAAAAGGGTTAGTCCTAAAATCAGGGGCCGTATTGAAGAAATTATTAAATCCGGGGTGGATCAGGGCTTTATTACGGCCGACAAAGATAATTTCCTGTGGCCCAAGAAAAGACCGGTTACGGTTTTACGGCGACGGGTGGGTGGGCCAGGGAATATTTCTGTTGTTTGCAATGAAGAAATCGAAGAGGCTGTCATGGTTGTGTTAAAAGAACAATTCTCAACAGGAAAAGAAGATTTGTGTGCCGTTACTGCCAGAATTTTTGGTATAACCCGGGCGAAGGGTGATACGCTTGAACGCGTCTCGTCAGTCGTTGACACGTTAATCTCGAACGGACAGCTGGAAATTTTACCCAACGGAAAAATCAACAGGAAACAAGAAGAATAATTTCTGGTTTTTATTTTCCGAAACTTTTTTTGGGACCGTCTCTCATGGCCGGATAGTTTACGGGCGTAATCTGATATTCGAATGGTGGAGATCTGAACCCGGGAAAAAACCAAAAAGATACCCTTTATCTTACAAAAGAAAGCGATTTTTCAGGGCCCGGTGCCCATTCAGAACATACGGTGCAGAGAATGGGCTATTTCGAAACAATCGGTAACCTGAAATTTTTTCAGGGTTACGTTTTCAATAGTTCTTTCTTAATCGCCATTTTCTTGATTTTTTCATTAATATTGGGGCTGTTCTTCATATGGTGCCAGTCATCGTCACTCATCCCCATAAAAAAACCGCATGGGCATTTAACTTGCATTGGTAAAATCAAAACACCGTCTTCAAAATTTCAGTAGAAATTAAGCTATTTCCACTCCATGGTTTACAATTCTTGGATCAGCAACATGGAATTATCTGAAAAATGATCGAGTTGATTCAATTATATTTGAATCTTAATCGAATTTTACAAAAAAACGCGAAAAAGATCTATACCTACCGGTATACATAGAACTCGATTATTCTCCATATTTCTAAATAATCAGTTCAGAACGTGTTTCAATCAAACGCATTTCCCAACTCAAAGCATTATCCCCTCTCTTTTTGAGGCACTTTCTCATCTTGCCTAACCACATTCTGAATCGGAGATCGTTGACATGATTAATCGAATCCGCAACCTCTTCTGTGGATAATTGTCGCAAAGGATTTTTGTGACGAATGATTGTTACAATCTGTGATAACGACAAGAATATTGACCTTTCCGCGAAATATCGCTGAAGCGTTAAAAGAAATAGATGGGCAGTTGCAGAAAGCGCAATGTGGTGGTGCCAGGCCTCCCAACCCCTTCCTTTGAAGCTATCCAGATCGCACAAACCCTTTGCATCTTCAAAATTTCTCTCTATCCAGTATCGATTTGTCTGATATCTAACGAGATTATGCAGATCTACCTCAAAAATGTTAGAAAATGCAAACCTGATCATTTCCTCATCAGGATAGCGGATCATGATCAATCGGATAGGAAGATCCACGGGTACCCCATCCTGACGACGCCAAACAGTTAATTCTGCACATTCGACTGTTTTTATTCCCCTGTCGGTGAATCTGACATCAACAGAACTCCAACATGTCTGAATTTCAGCTAGCCAGCTGACTAAAACTGGAAAAGTATTCAACACTTTAAGTTTCGTATGGAATCTGCCTCTTTTCGATTGTCGTTCGGGAAGGGTAAGTTCTGGTTTTGTTATGTAAACCTGAATAACGCTGGGAATATCACAAATAAAAGAGACTCCCCGCTGATACAAACCTGTGATGAAGTGCGAATCACCCCCATAAAGGGCATCAGCCTGCACATATGAAAAGGGGAGATTTTCTGATATGAATACATCTAACAACTCCAAGGCCAATTCAGGCTTTGTTTTATGCTCCAATCGCTCGAGAGGGACTCCGGATTTCAGACTTTTTTCAAGATTATTGATCCACGATTCCGCTAAAAAG
>JAPKXR010000314.1 GCA_026394715.1 Methanomicrobiales archaeon
CGTCTTTTCTTTTAACCACGCTTCAACAGAAACTCTCGAGTGTTTGTATTTTGCCACTACAGGAATGAAGAATACGCCATTCAATTCATCAATTGATTGACATAACTTTCGTGTCTCGCCCAATGGGCGTAGCAATATTACGCATCTTTTACTTTTTCACCGAATGCCTTTGCCAAAGTGTACTATTTGCAGGGCGGGAATGTTAATGACGGCTAGCCGGGAAAAAATTACGGTTCTTTAGTTTTATTTTCCTGTTTGGAGAAGCAGATGCAGGAATCTTTTCTGGAACCTCAAAAAAATAGTTACTGGAAATGCTCTTCTTAATCAGTTCTTTATGGTGTACCGTTTCCAGATGGCTGCGGGATGAATCGGGCGGGTCCCAATGGGAGCGGGATGATGGGAACGGATATGATGGAAGCCGACCAGTCATTCGGGCTCTTTTCGGCCAGGACGGTTACGAAATACGTCCCTGATTCCGGTATTAAAACAAAACGGAATGTTTCAGGGGAGTCCACACCGAACCCGGGTTGGACATAGGTATTGTTCGGGTCCATCAGGGGGCTGCCGTTCGCGTACTGGAGATAAAACCAGGGAGAGTCGATTTTGGTCTTATTCCGGTCAAAAATATATTGTCCTTTCTCGAGATAGAATACCGATGTCACCGCAGTCCCCGCTCCCGAAAGGTTCACCGGCACAATCAGGGGTTTCTCTACATTGAGACGGGAGACTTCCGCATTCCATGTTCCCCCACCGGATGGAAGCACCCAGCTGGTAATGTTCAGCAGGTATTCACCTTTTTTCGGGACCTGGAAAGCGACAGATCCATTAAAAGGACCAGTCGTAGCGAAATTGGTTGCTGCAGCGTAATTGTTCGGGATAACAGTCCCCAGGGATAACATTTCGACTCGCATTGACTATAACGCGTCCTCTGCCTTGATTGATACAATAATTACCCCGGGGTCCAGGGAGAGCGTGGTATTCGGGTGGTGGTCTGAGAGCGTGGAGATGATAGAACCAGCTAGGGGTGTCGTAGTGGGTGGAATTGTTGCAGGTATTGACTGTGCATTGGTCTGGTTTTGTAAAGGCGTGGGAATAGCAGGCTGCTGCACACACCCGCTGGCAAGGATACCAAGGAGGAGGAGGACCGCAATATAAACGATAACTTTCATGGGTGACTGGAATGTTCCCAACAGCAAAAAATGTGCTGTATTGGTAAATTGGATATGAAGGGTATTGTTCAGCAATATCCTCCGTGAGTTGGCATTTCATGAGATGGTGCCTGGGTCTCCCGCATGTAAACAAATTTTCCGATTATTTCAGGTGCATGGATATCAAATAAACGAGTTGAATGAGCCGAATTATGATCGCAGGGTTTTATTTCCCTGTTTGGCTACCTGGATAACCACAGCCCCGTCTTCTATACCCCAGTTTAATTTGTCTCCCTTTTTCAGGTTAAACTGGTTCACGATAGATACCGGGACGGTTGTCCGTAATGAATTACTCTTCGAGGTGGCTGGTTGAAGGACAGATTCGTCGTGCCGTGAAGATTTAGCCATTGGTATAGGCTATTTAGGAAAGACGAGGATTTATAGATATTTGAAGAATTGGAGGTTTGGGATAGGGGAAATGGGTGATCGGCGCTCTTTTAGGGTTGTTACTTTATCTTTGTAACGTGATAAGGCGTGTGCAGGATGAAAATGAGTAGAACGTTTGAGGGTAACCCGGGTATCATGTTCACGCCAGGCCTCCTCCGCTCACTTCAGACCCCTTGTTTCTTCTGATTACACAGGGGTGATACTGGCGGCTAATAATTGCTGATGCGGCCTCCGTTGATTTAGAAACGGGAGCTATGCAACCAGCAATGAATGTATCAGATATTCAAAGTCCACAATGCATTATTAAAAAAGATGAGTAAAGGGTAAGAATAGAGTCATATTGTCTATAAAATTGAAACAAAATCCTCACAAACTCTTCGAATCTCTTG
>JAPKXR010000111.1 GCA_026394715.1 Methanomicrobiales archaeon
GGAATCGCAGCTCTCAACGCCGGTACAGGGTTTGTGAGAATGAAAGGTGTTGGCACAATCCTTTCGCAGTCCCGGGAGATGACCTCGTACCTGGTAACGGCACTCGGAAAGGTTGACGGAGTCCGGTTATACAATTCTTCACCTGATATACCGGTGGTTACGTTTTCGTTGGATGGCATGGAAAGCGAGGATATCGGGTTCATCCTCTGGAAAGCGTACCGGGTCGTGGTCAGGACGGGTCTGCACTGCTCCCCGCTTATTCACGAACGGATCAATACCGGTGGGGGCGTCCGCATCAGCCTTTCCTGCATGAATACAATGGCTGATTGTGAGGGTGCTGTAGCGGCCATTGAAGAGATCGCGGGTACTATGCGATAACATGAGGTGAGATGCAATGCAGATCCTTAAGACCAACAAGTTCAAGCGATGCGTGGATGGAAGTGTCCTGAAAGAGTACCTGGTGGATGCAGAGGTCACACGGGAAACACTCAGCTATTTTGAAGATTATGGTACGGTCAAGATCCTTGAAAACCTGAAACAGCCGTTCTTCTCGTTCTTAAAAGATGAATATTTCAGCATTAAGGGCATGGTAGGGGATCAGACCCTCTATGTCAGGTACCATGAAGAGCATGTAGACGAATCGTATGAACTGTTCAGAACGATGCTTGCGAACTGGGCTCCGGGAATGCGGGCAGACGATGTAACAATTGCGCCAGCAGCTCTGTAACTAGAAAAAACTGACTGCTCATCCTGGCTGGGAATAGTGGGAGCAGGGGACACGCAGGAGCGAGTTTGATTGCCGGAAAGCACTTTTTGATTAGCCTGGTACTTCACCTGTGATGCATACCTGTGGTCGCTTCACTATTTCTCCAAAGATTATTTTCACAATTACGTATCTCTGGCCTAAGGGTTACAATCGCTGCAAATCGAACGGAAAAGCGTGGTACTGAGATAGCGGTCTCCCCGGTCCGGAAAAATGGTGACGATTGTTCCCGACTCAAGTGATGCTGCGACTTTAAGTACGCCTGCAAGTGCCGCACCGCTCGACATCCCCGTAAAGATCCCTTCACGTGTCGCAATGTTCCGGGCCATTACATACGCCTCCTCGTCTCCAATCCGTATCTTGTCATCGAGGAGACCTCTGTTGTAAATCGTTGGAACAATTGCCTCCTCCATGTTTTTCAGTCCCTGGATCGCATGTCCCAATTCCGGCTCAACTCCAACGATGCGTATCCCCGGATTCATCCCTTTTAAATACTTCCCGACGCCCATCAGGGTCCCGGTGGTCCCCATGCCCGCAACAAAACAATCGATCTTCCCATCCAGTTCGTGGTATATTTCAGGACCCGTGGTCTCAATGTGGGCCTGGATATTCGCTGGATTTGAGAACTGGTCCGGCATATAGTACGTATCCGGGTTATCCTTCACAAGTTTCCAGGCCCTTCGGATAGCACCATCAGTTCCCTCCTCTGCCGGGGTTATTACCACTTCAGCGCCAAACGCCTCAATGATACGTCTCCGTTCGACACTGACACAACCAGGCATTACCAGCTTTACCTGGTACCCTTTCGCAGCCCCAATCATGGCGAGCGCAATACCGGTATTCCCGGAGGTCGGTTCCATAATGATCTTATCGCGCGTAAGTTCACCGGATCGTTCCGCGGCCAGGATCATGTAGAGGGCAATACGGTCCTTGATCGATCCCCCCGGGTTACTTCCTTCAAACTTCGCAAAGATACGGATCGCTGGATAGGGATTAAGGTTCCGGACCTCGATGAGCGGGGTGTTCCCAATCGCATCAAGGACCGTTCGCGTCGGATTCATCAAGAAACCTACTCATTTCCGGTCAGGTGCCGGACACTCTCGATCAGTGCATCAACCTCATCGTTCGTGGTATAACAACCGACCGAAGCCCGGATTGTCCCTTCACAATGATAACTGCTCGCCAGTGGTTCAGCGCAG
>JAPKXR010000232.1 GCA_026394715.1 Methanomicrobiales archaeon
GTGCAAGGCTCTGCCATGCTTCAACGGTCGCCGGTCTTGCCGCATCGTTCGGCTCCGGTGCAATGACCAACTCTATTGGTGACATTGCACTGTCAAAGTGTGTATTCGTGCTTGGTAGCAACACCTTTGAGCAGCACCCGCTCATCGGACGCAGGATCATGCAGGCGAAGTCTGCCGGGGCAAAGCTCATTGTTGCCGACCCCAGGTTTACACCAACCGCAAAGCAGGCAGACCTGTATATGCCGTTTGTATCGGGGACGGACGTTGCAATCCTGAATGGTATGATGCAGGAAATTATCAGGAACGGCTGGGAAGACAAGGAGTTCATCAAGACCCGGACCAAGGACTACGAGAAGTTGAAAGAAGTCGTAATGAAGGACACCTACAGCCTCGAGAATGTCTCAAAGGTCTCAAGAATACCGGTAGCCCAACTCAAGAAAGCCGCAGAATGGTTTGCGAAGGCAGATTCGGCATGTATCCTCTACTCCATGGGTATCACACAGCACACCACCGGTGTTGACAATGTCAAGTCTGTTGCAAATATCCAGATGCTGACCGGAAACCTCGGAAAAGCCGGTGCGGGAGTGAATGCACTGCGTGGTCAGAACAACGTGCAGGGCGCCTGCGACATGGGAGCGCTTCCCGTCGTATTCACCGGGTACCAGAAAGTCATCGACGAAGCGGCACACAAGAAATTCACCGATGCGTGGGGATTCCCCGATGGCATCTGCGAAGCCAAGAACGGCTACGAAGTCACGACCATGATGGACGTGCTCGTTGACAAGCCCGGAGAGCTCAAGGCCATGTACATCATGGGTGAAAACCCGATGATCTCTGACCCTGACCTCCACCATGTCGAGAAGGCATTGAAGACCCTCGAATTCCTCGTCGTTCAGGACATATTTATGACCGAGACCAGTGAGATGGCCGACGTTGTATTACCGGCTGCCTGCTACGCAGAAAGGGACGGTACACAGACCAGCACCGAACGCCGTGTCCAGATGTGGAGGACCGCCGTGGCACCACCCGGGCAGGCAAAACTCGACTGGCAGATATTCGCAGAACTTGCCGCCAAGATGGGATATGCCAAGCAGTTCCCATGGAAAACATCGGAAGATGTCTTCACCGAGATCTCGAAAGTAACCCCGTCCTACGGTGGTATGAACTATGCACGGCTGAACAGGCCCGAAGCCCTTCACTGGCCATGCCCAACCGCAGAACACCCGGGAACTCCGATCCTCCATATCGGGAAGTTCTCTCACCCTGACGGGATTGGAATTTTTACCCCGATTGAGTTCAAATGGCCGGCAGAAGTACCTGACGCAGAATATCCCTACGTCCTCACTACAGGGCGCTGTCTCTGGCACTGGCATACCGGGACGATGACACGTCGCTCTGACAGCCTTGAACGGGAAGAGCCAACAGGCTGGATCGAGATCAACCCCGAAGATGCGAAGGCGCTTGATATCAAGAACAAAGAGATGGTACGGGCAATAACCCGCCGAGGCCAGGTAAATGTACCGGCACGTGTGACAAAGGACATCATGAAAGGTGTCATGTTCATGCCGTTCCACTTCAAGGAATGCGCCGCAAACGTACTGACCAACAACGCCCTTGACCCGATCGCAAAGATCCCGGAGTTCAAGGCCTGTTCTATACGCATAGAAAAGATCGCGGAGGCGAAGTAATATGGCAGCGAAAGGCGACATGGTCTATGCATGGACCACTGACAAGGAGATTGCAGACAAGGCGGAGCTCGGTGGCGCTGTAACCGGGCTTCTTAAGTTTGCCCTCGAAAAGAAAATTGTTGATGCAGTCCTTGTGGTAAAGAAAGGCCAGGACATCTATGATGCCGTGCCAACCCTTGTCACAAACCCCGCAGACCTCAAGAACACCGCAGGTTCACTCCACTGCGGAACGATGCTCCTCGCGAAACTCGTCAAGAAGTACCTCGACGGTGCCGAGCACATGAAGATCGGGATCACCGTGAAAGGCTGCGACATGATGGGGCTCTACGAACTGGCCAAACGCCAGCAGGTCAACCTCGATAATATCGTCATGATCGGTGTCAACTGCGGAGGCTCGGTCAGCCCGGTCATGGCAAGAAAAATGATCAAGGAGAAGTTCGAGATTGACCCGGACACGGTCAAGAAAGAAGAGATCGACAAGGGACAGTTTATCGTCGAGTTCGAAGGAGGCCACAAAGGTATCTCCATGGACGAGCTCGAGGAACAGGGCTATGGCCGGCGGACAAACTGCCGCCGCTGTAAGCTGAAAATCCCCCGCGGTGCGGATCTCGCCTGCGGCAACTGGGGAGTTATCGGTGACAAGGCTGGAAAGGCAACCTTTGTAGAAGTATGCAGCCAGAAGGGTGCCGACCTGCTGTCACAAGCAGAGAAGGCCGGGGTCGTCAAGACCGAGAAGGCCAACGAGAAGGGTATTGAGATCCGTGGAAAGGTCGAAAGTGCAATGCTGAAACTTGGCGACAAGTGGCGTGCCAAGGACTTTGCCAACCTCGGTGATGGAAGAAAACGCCTTGAGACGATCGTAAAAGAGACCTCAAAGTGTATCAAGTGCTACTCCTGCATTGAAGCATGCCCGATCTGCTACTGTGTTGAGTGCAGCACGCGGAAGCCCTACCTCGTGGCTCCCGGAGAAGTCCCCCCGAACTTCATGTTCCACCTGATTCGGTTCTCCCACATCTCTGACAGTTGCATCAACTGTGGCCAGTGCCAGGAACTCTGCCCGATGGATATCCCGAACGCCCTCTTCATGCATGCCCAGCAGGTTGAGATGGAGAAGATGTTCGGACACACCCCAGGCATCAGCATGGAATTACCGGTACTCGGGTTCGCAGAAGAGAAGACCGAACGTGAACGGCTTTCCGCAACAGGAAGCGACCAGATCTTTGATATCTTCAAGGCCTGATCCGTCCGGTTATTCATTCCTTTTTTATTTGGGTCCCTTTCCCCCTGGTATACAGGAAACCCTACGTCCTTATCGTTAGGTGGTATATTCTATAGTTGATACCTGTGAAATGTTCTTACCATGATTGAGGCATTTGTCGAAATCTCATAAATTCTTTAACGATTTGTATAGGGCGCAGATTCAAAATTCAAGGCTGCATACTGCACTTTTTTCCCGTCATTCTATAGGTACCGTAATGGCAGGGTGCAGTGGCACAAGCCCATTATGGGCCAGGATGCCATTGAAACAGGATGGTCGCGGGGTTATTTAAAAATAAGGCTGATTACGGGATATTATTGGAAACTGGTCGAAATAGTGGCTGTAATAAACCAAAATCCGGGCAACTGCAGGAGGGGGTTGAAACAACAGTCGTGCGATTATGGTACCCCTGTTATTTTTGGAATAGCGAGACTGGAATAGGGCTGGATTTTTTCCAGGGTGACCCTTGCAGGAATTGGTGTCCCCGTATTTCACGTGATCTTTGAGGGTCAATATCCCAAAATATCTCGCAATACGTTCGAATCCGGAATATTTTTTATCGCCCTGGCTCCCGGGTTTTGAACAAAGTTTGAAAAAAGACCGTTAGTTCCCATTTTGATAATGGGTACTTTCTGATTCGTCAAAAAAATGATTACCAGATTCTATTGCTAATACGCCAGCCTTGTGCTCTGAGCTCATCATTGGTTGCAAACGGGTCAAGGTTGTAATTGTCAAGCCTGGATGGGTCTATCAGGCTGTACCTGAACGAAATGGGTTTTGGTACTGTCCAGTTTGAATACATGAAATTAGGTTCTGATATCGGCGTGATGTTTCGCACTGTCCAGTTTGGATACCTTAAATTAGGTTCTGACATCGGCGTATAGGCGTGTACTTTCCAGTCTGACAATAAGAAATCAGGTTCTGACATCGGCGTATAGGTGTGCGGTTTCCAGTCTGGCGAGAAGAATCCAGGTTCATGTCCTGCGCCCGGGTACCAACTATTCGTAGCGGCAGACACCATGGATATACCGCCCGCGATTCCAAAAACCAGAAGGCTGACTACCAGGAACAGTATCACGCGTTTTAGTATCATATCTTTCTCTTACGTTCTATGAATTAAATATCTTCCCCTGCTAACAGCACCAGGTAACAAATAAGAGAATGTATATGTTGCAAGATTGCCAACCTAATGTCAGCAGGCGATAGCAGAGGGACCTAAAAGGGAGAGATGCATATTTCATGGAACTGAAATCGTGTAAAAAATCGTATAATCTGGAGACGCAACGGACAATTTCACCGGAGGAAACACTTCTGAACGTGGAATCACTCCTGCCGGTGACAGGTATCACAAGAGTTGCGGATATTACCAGTCTTGACCGCATCGGGATCCCCGTATTTTCGAGTATACGCCCGATGGCGAGAGACGGGGCGATATCGGTCTATAATGGGAAAGGTGCTACCCCGGTTGAGGCGAAGGTTTCGGCAATAATGGAAGGTATCGAACGTTGTTCCGCAGAACCTTCGGCACGTGAGACGGTGATGGCCGCATACGGGGCACTCCCGATGGGAATGCGGGCGGTAGACCCGGCAGATTTGATCCTGCCTGAAGGCGGGGATGCAGCGGTGATGGTCCCCTGGGTGGAAGGGTATGATATCGCAAATAACAGGGAGATCTGGGTCCCGACACATGCCGTATTCCACCCGCTTCCACGGTTCACCCTCCCTCTCTTCCGTACCAATACAAACGGTCTCGCATCAGGAAATACCCGTGAGGAAGCAATATTTCATGCGTTGATGGAACTGATCGAACGGGATGCCTGGTCCCTTGCAGAGGTCACGAGACGGACCGGCCCCCGGGTTGTCAATATTCGTTCCGGGCTGGAAAAAGAATTACTTGACAAATTTACCAATGCCGGGGTTGAAGTAATTATCAAGGATATTACCAGCGATATCGGGGTCCCGACCATTGCCGCCGTATCAGACGATGTCCAGCTGAAAGACCCGACACTCCTTACGATCGGGATGGGTACTCATACCAATGCAAAAATCGCCCTCCTCCGGGCATTGACCGAGGTCGCCCAGAGCCGGCTGACCCAGATCCATGGGGCCAGGGAGGATACCGAGGTCGCGGATTTCAGGAGGAAAATCGGGTATGAACGGACCAGGAGACTGAACCGGTACTGGTTTGAATCTGGCAGTGATGAAGATTTTGCGTCCATTCCTTCCACTGACTCGGATGATTTCCTTACTGATATCAGGAACGTAGTCCAGACCCTTGGTAACGCAGGACTCGACAAGGTGATCGTGGTCGATCTTACCCGCCCCGATATCGGGGTACCAGTCGTCCGTGTAATCGTGCCGGGACTTGAGGTATTTGCAATGGACGGGGAACGTAGCGGGAGGCGTTGTAGTGAGGCACGAACTCGTCGTATACCTCGGGCCGAGTCTTCCGTTGCGTGATGCGGAACAAGTCCTCCCCGCAGAATACCTCCCTCCTGCAAAACGGGGAGATATTCCCCTCGCAGTCCGGAATGGTGCAAGGATTATCTGTCTAATCGATGGTGTCTTCTTCCAGGACTGTTCGGTAGGGCACCGGGAGATACTCGCGGCAATCGGAAAAAATGTCAGGGTTATTGGTTCCTCGAGCATGGGGGCACTGCGTGCGTCCGAGCTCGATACCCTTGGCATGGAGGGTATTGGCGAAGTATACCGCCTGTATAAATCCGGGGATGTCGAATCGGATGACGAAGTTGCATTGATCTTTGACCCGGAGTCAGGCATCGCCCTTTCAATCCCTCTCGTAAATATCAGGCATATCCTCGCCCTTGCAGAAGAACAGGGTATCATCGATCGGATACAGAAGGATTACCTGTTCAGGACCGCACAATCGTTATATTTCCCGGACCGGACCTGGGACCGGATAAGGGAACTGGCATGTGGAAAAATTCCTGCCCTGACCCTTGATACGTTCATACAGTATGCAGAGGACGGGCCTGACCTTAAGCGTGAAGATGCCATTCAGGCGTTGAACTATACGCGAAACGTGGCAGAAGAGCTGGGGATTCTCTGATTATCCGGAGGACCATCCGGGGTGAAAAGACCCAACCTGAATTTCAATCGCTCCGATCGTTCGGATTGGTCATACGCGGCAGGTTTTAATTTCGTTCCAGGAAAAAAGACAATTGACCTTTCGGCTGAAGGCCCATTTAGGAAAAGCCACTCCAATCCGATTTCATCCTGCCTTACGTAACCGCAAGCATGCGTTCAATCGCATTCCTGGCGCGGGATGCAATATCTCCCGGAACAGTAACCCGGGGCGCCAGGTTTTCAAGGGACTGGAGCACAAGTGAGAGCTTTGTCTTTTTCATGTTGGAACAGACGGCCCGGTTGGACAGCGGATAGCAGGACTTCCCGGGACACTCTTTCTGCATCCGGTACAGGATCCCAATTTCCGTTCCGATGATATAGGCGGGTTTCTTTCCTTCACAGACATGCCGGATCATCCCGGAGGTGCTGTACACATAATCCGCATCATCGATCACTTCAGGCCGGCATTCCGGGTGCACGATTACCTCCGCCCCGGGATAACGTTGTTTGGCCAAGGCCACATCTTCAACCGTGATCAGGTCATGGACGATACAATATCCTTCCCATGGGATGACCTGTTTTTTGGTGAACCTGGCCACGTAACGGGCGAGGTTCCTGTCCGGTACAAAGAGTACCTGGTCTTCCGGAAGTGAATTGACCACCTTCACTGCATTTGCCGAGGTGCAACAGATGTCACATTCTGCCTTCACCTCTGCAGTGGTATTCACGTAGGCTACAACGGCAGCATCGGGAAAGCGTGTCCTTGCAGACCTGATCTCTTCCGCCGTGACCATTTCTGCCATCGGGCAACCGGCGTCATGGGCAGGGAGGAGGACTATTTTTTGCGGTGAAAGAATTGCCGCGGTCTCCGCCATGAAATCAACACCGCAAAATACAATCACACTGCCATCAAGGGAGTCTGCAGCCCTCGAAAGCTCCAGCGAGTCCCCGATAAGGTCGGCCACATCCTGCACGACCCCTTCCTGGTAATTGTGGGCAAGGATTATCGCGTCCTTCTCTTCCTTTAATGCGATGATTTTTTCAATGATTGCATTGTTATCCATGAATCAGGCCATCCAACTTCCATCGCTGATTGAAAATTCACCATTAATTTCATACGGAACAGGCGGAAAATGCACACAGCCGCGCCAGATATTTTTTATTACATTGTCTGTAGAGGAAAAAAGCCTTGCCGGTTGCAGAAGCCACTCTTGCGCCGCCAGGTGCGATTGGGTTCGCTTCGTGTCCCAAGCGATATGTTGAGGTGTGAATGGGATAGAAGTAGTAACGGACATATGTTCTGTCATCTGAAAAACGGAATGAACATCTGATGCGACTGCAACTACCCGATGGTACGATACGCGATATAGGCAGAGAGGTGAAAACCGTAGCCGCGCTGCTTACCGGATGCAATATCAACCCACTTGAAGTGATCGTCACGAAAAACGGCAGGCTTATCCCCGAAGATGCGACCGTCTCAGGAAATGACGAGGTCCGGGTATTCCTCGTGGCACACGGGGGTTAAATCCGGTGGACATGCCCGCAGGAAAAAAGGAATGCATCCCCACCTGTGATAACTGTGGTGACCCGGCAATATTCTTCGACCCCGGACTACAACGCCATCTGTGCGAAAGACACCTCTGCCTTGGTCTCGAACACCGGGTCACCCGTGCTCTTACCAGGCACAACATGGTATCTGACGGAGACAGGATAGCGGTAGGTCTATCAGGGGGAAAAGATAGTTCAGTCCTCCTGTCGGTCCTGTCATTAGTCATTCCGGAACATTGGGATGCAGAAATTATTGCCGTCACGGTTGACGAGGGGATTGCAGGGTACCGCGAAGAGACAATACAATCAGCGGTGTCACTCACACAACAATTAGGGATACCCCACCATATTGTTTCTTTTCAGTCATTGTTCGGTACAACACTTGATTCACTCCTCATCGCCCATCCGCTCCGGGCATGTACCGCATGTGGAATTCTCAGGAAAAAAGCCCTTTCAGATGCAGCGAGGGAGATTGCCGCGACCAGCATTGCGACTGGCCATAACCTCGATGATGCGGCCCAGTCAGTCCTGATGAATTACTTCAGGGGCGATTTTGAGCGTCTCCTGCGGGACAGCAGCTCGCGGGAAGAACGGGGTTTTATCCGCCGGATTAAACCTCTCCACGAGGTGAATGAGAAAGAGATCACGCTCTATAGCATGATCAAGGGGATCACGGGCCTGTTGCCTGAATGTCCCTATGCGACCACCGCATTCAGGGCGGAAGTGCGGACTCTGCAGGCCGCGATCGAATACCATTACCCGGGGGCATCACGACGGATTATAACGGGGCAGGAGTCACTGAATGAACAGGCAAAAAAGACCATCCGGCCGGGTACCGTCAGTTACTGCGCCTCCTGCGGTGATCCGTGCAGCGGCCCCGTCTGCCAGGCATGCGGGTTGCTGGCAGGCCTTAACAAGAGGGACTGACGGACTGAAACATATCCAGTCGAAAGCAGGCACAGGTAACGTATGTTATTTCCTCTCATTCGCGCCAGCCGCTTTTTTCCGGGATGGGTGAGATTCCAATCACGTTCAATAATTACTTTACAATTGCCGCTGCGCACGAGGGGCCCGGTTTCTGACGAACGTTCCGGTTATCCCGTTGTACCTGCCCCCCTTATCCTTCCAGGATGAGTGTAGATATTCATCTGGTCACCTCTTGCAAACCCTATAATCGTCAGACCTGTCTTATCAGCCATTTCTACGGCAAGGCTTGTCGTAGCTGTCCGTGATACAATGACAGGTATCCCCGCAATCAGGCATTTACGTGCCATTTCTGACGACACTCTCCCAGAACTTGCGACAAACGTTTTGGAAAATACCACCTTGTTCAGCAGGCCGTAGCCAATGATCCGGTCAAGAGCGTTATGCCGGCCGATATCCTCTGCTATGCAGACCACGCCGTCAGCGTTAAAAAGTCCCACGATGTGGGTCCCGCCGGTCTTTGTGTGCAGGTCAGACTGGAGCGTCTGTTTCATTCCTGCCCTGATATCTTCCACGTCGATTTCGAGGTCCGATGTAATTTTCGGGAGTTTTGCCACGTCGAGGAAGGAAGAGGAACCGCCGCACCCGGAGAGGACGGTCTTCTTTGAGACAAGAATTTTGAAGGGGTTCTTTGTCAGGACACTGACACGATCAGGTTCGATCTGGATCGATTCGATCTCATCCGGTCCATGGATGATTCGCTCGGTATAGAGAAGCCCGACAACCAGTTCCCGGACCATCACGGGACTTGTCATTACCGTGAGGGCGTGCCGGCCGTTGACGGTAACGGTGAGGGGAATTTCCAGGACCAGTTCGTGTTCAGATTTCGTGAATGTCCCCGATTTCTCCCTTGTGCAACGAACGACCTTGTACATTTATACCATCCGTGATATCTCTTCCACCGTCATCGTGAGACGTTCAACATCATCAGCATTGTTATACAGGTGGAGGCTTGCCCTGACCGTACCGTCAGGAGTGCCGATATGTCGCATAAGGGGGATACAGCAGTGTTCCCCTGACCGGACCATAATACCTGCAGCCTCATCGAGGATATGCGCAACGTCATGGGGATGAAGGCCCTCCACGGTAAACGAGACTACCCCGATACGCTTTTTTCCCGGTGGAGGCCCGAACACGCTCACACCCTTAATCGACGAGAGCCCCTTGATCATCAGGGCGGTAAGTTCCCGTTCGTGGTCCCTGACTGTCTCCATCCCAATCCCATTCAGGTAATCAACAGCTTTCCCAAGGCCAATGCAACTGCCGATCGGGGGAGTCCCGGCCTCGTACCGCGAGTACCCGCCAGCTTCCGTGTAATGGTCGCTCGATACATCGCTGATCATGCCACCCCCGACAAATAACGGGGTGAGGTCGGGAGATTTCATCCACAATACCCCGGTCCCGGAGGGCCCAAGCATTTTGTGGCCTGAAAAGCAGAGATAATCGCACCCGATCTCTTCCACATCCACGGGAATATGGGGGACTGACTGCGCCCCGTCAACGAGAAGACGACTATCATGCTCCTGGCAAAGTGCCGCGACCTCCTTCACTGGTGTGATCGAGCCGAGGACATTCGACGCATGGGTTACCGCGACAAGTCTTGTTGTATCGTCAATCGCTTCTTCAAACCGGGACAAGTCAAACGTCCCATCCGGCTCCGGATGTACGACAGAAAGGTCGAGTCCGTACTTCTCACGGAGGCGGATCCAGGGAAGATAATTGGAGTGGTGCTCGAGCAGGGTAGTAACAACCCGGTCGCCCTTCTGCCATTCGATGCCGCAGGCGACCATGTTGATCGCTTCAGTAGTATTTTTCGTGATGACTACCAGGCCCTGCCGTACCCCGATAAATGATGCGATCTTTTCATGCGCACCTGCATATTTCTGTGTTGCGACCACCGCCAGCCGGTGGACTCCCCTTCCCACGTTTGCACGGTACCGGAGCTCGTATTCATTCATTGCACTGATAACAGGGGTGGGAGAGAGACTCGTTGCGGCACTATCCAAGTAAATTAAATCCTTCATTATAGGGAAATCTTCCCTGGCATCTTCGATCCTCACTCGTCGTCACCAACCAACAAATCAATAGGAATGGTGGTTGATAATACCTTTGGATTTTCATTTATCCGGGCAATGCAGTTATGATGTTTTCATCCGGCGGGTGGACGACCATAAGGTATAAGTTGATGAAAGGGCTGGATTTATTCATACATTCACAATTGTGAATGGGCAGGCGAACCACTGGAATTACGTAAATGGCACAACAGGTGACCATTTTGAGGAGGCCTGTGCCTGCATTGGAATCGGAGGAATAATCCTCCCGGATGATCAAACACTGTTACGAATAACCTGGTGAATAATGGACGGACAACCTCTGGTATACATGGACCACGCGGCTACCACCACGCTTACGCCCCCGAAGGAGTACAGGCAATGATTCCTTCCCTTCACAACCATTTCGGCAACCCATCTTTTATCTGTTTCATTGCACGGGAGGCAACAGTGGCGGTCGGTTCTGCAAGGGAGAACAGTCGCCGCCGCGCTCGGTGCAACACCGGGTAAGAACAATCTGATAGTGGGAGGATAACCGTGCAGATATTCAGATACAATATTATATTCCACCTGGAGCCCTACTACTTATGTTAAGCGGGAACGAACAGGAGCGGTACCACCGACAGATACTGCTCTTCGGAGAGGATGGCCAGGAGAAACTGAAATCAGCACGGGTGGTCATCGCCGGTGCCGGTGGCCTCGGGTGCCCGGTTGCCACGTATCTCGCAGTGGCGGGTGTAGGTCACATACGGATCATTGACCACGACACGGTCGAACGTACGAACCTGAACCGCCAGATCCTCCACTGGGAAAAGGATATCGGGGTAGCAAAGACCGGGTCTGCTGGTGAGAAACTTAAATTAATTAACCCCGATATCGTGATCGAGGCGTTCCGGGTAACCATCGATGAAGAAACAGCACCGGGACTTTTTAGGGATGTGGATGCAATCGTCGATGCGATGGATAATTATCCTGCACGGTACCTTCTGAATCACTGGGCCATCAAATCCGGGATACCGTTGTTCCACGGGGCGATTAGGGGGTTCGACGGACAGGTGACCACGATCATCCCCGGAAAGACTGCGTGCCTCTCCTGCATCATCCCAAAAGCTCCACCAAAAGAAATATTCCCTGTTATCGGCGTGACAGCCGGCATGATTGGTATGATCCAGGCGAATGAAGTGATCAAATACCTTCTCGGAACAGGCGAACTGCTCGGGAACAGGCTCCTGATCTGGGATGGACTAAACTCGGTCCTTGACACCGTCCACGTGGAACGTGACCCGTCCTGCACAGAATGCAGTCATATACAGGATACCATGAAGGTGAGATGAACATGAAGGTACGTGTGAAGGCATTTGCAAGGTTTCGCGAGATAATCGGGAGCGAAAACACTCTTGAACTTTACGAAGGGACATCGGTACTCGGTGCCCTTAAAAACCTTTCAGCAGGCTCAATTGATTTTCGGGATGCCTGCTTTGACAAGGAAGGTAATGTTGCATCATTCGTGGTGCTGATGATTAATGGCAAACGGATAAGCGGCACGGACAGGGAGATGATGGTGCTCCGTGACGGTGACGAGCTTGCCGTATTCCCCCCTGTTGCCGGCGGATAAATAAGGACGGGGGAAATTCCGTATGATCGGGTTGCAGCAGGAGACTTTGAGGCAGGTAAATTTATAGAAGAGGCGAAATCCAGGTTGACTGGTGCTATTGTCTCATTTATCGGTATCGTTCGCGACGATGGGATAGAATGCATGGAACTCGAAGCGGGACCACAACGTGGCAGAACGGGAACTTGCCGTTATCAGGGATGAGGCAATGAAGGAGTTTTCCCTGCACAGCGTTGATAGTATCCACCGGACGGGCCCACTCCGGGTTGGTCACAATATTGTCCTGATTGTGGTAAGTGCCGGACACAGGAACGAGGCGTTTCTCGGCTGCGAGTATGTAATCGACCGTCTGAAACATATCGTCCCGATCTGGAAAAAAGAGTGTTTAAAAGACAGCTCACGATGAGATGAAGGTGAAGAAGGGCCGGGACCTGCAGCCTGATCCACCCCATGGTTGATCATCCGACCAATACTATCACTCCTGAATACAATGATAGGGGTGCCCCTTACATCTTTCCGGTTCCAACAGGTTTCTCATCCCGCGTACCAGTCTGTACCCCGGGTCGAGAGCATGTAATCAAAGACTGTACCGTTTTTGCCAGGTCTGCCAGATGCCGCACGTCGGTAGTGTTTTTTAATACGTTCAGATTAAAAAAAAAGGATGAGAGCAGGCCTTGGGTTAAACCACAAAATGAATGAGAAAAACCCTGTTACAGGTTTAGCCTTTATTGCGTGGTATTCCTCTTCCGGTAGAAGAATACGTAATACAGTACCCCGATGACCCCGGCAATAATAATCGTCACGAGGATTGGATTGGAGACGACAAGCCCGATTCCTGACCGGTTTATGACATCGATTTTTACCTTCATCGTATCGGAAATATGCGTATTATCAAGCGCATCCCGGTAGCGTATCTCCGAGTCGAGCCCATATTCCTTCTTCGTTGCGGTCTTGGCTACACTCAGCTGGAACTGGACTGTTGCATGGTCGCCTGGTTTCATGTCACCGATGAAGGCGACATCATCCGTACTGGAAAAGGGGTCGAGAGTGCTAATCCTCGCCTGTGCACTGTAGATAGTCGCTGCACCCGTATTCTCATATTCGACATCGAACACACCGTTTGTACCCGGATAGACGATAATCGGCTCTGATACCAGAGTTAGATCAACTTTTCCGCCAACCGGGACACCGACGGTCACCGGGTCTGATGTCACGGTATCACCATCCCTGTTCTCGTACACCACAACCATATTCACGGGGTAGGTCTTTGCACCGGCATCTTTTGTCACGGTTACTTTATAACGTGTGTTTACCGTGCTATTCGACGAAAAATCACCGATGTAGACACTGCTGTCGACCGGGACTACCGGGCTTGAACCGTCTCTGACGATCTTAATCACTGCATTCTTCCCATACTCAAAACCCTTGTTTTTGATTTTGAGGTTCAGGTACCCGTCATTTCCGGCATTCAGATATTCGGGGTCAACATTCAGAACTTCTAACGTGACCAGCGGTTTGATTTTTACCGGTAACTGGAAGGTCTCAGTTTTCTGCCGGTAGTGGTAGATTATGCTGTCGCTGCCGACCTGTTCCGCATTGTCAAGATACGTGTAATTCAGTTCCAGTGGGAGAAGGTATTCCCCGGGTGGTGCGTCACTGCTGATCCGGGCAATAAATGGAACGGGTATGGAGGCACCACCCATGATGTCCCCCACCATCTGGGGATCAGATTTAACGGCCAGCGGTGCTGGACCGCTTTTAAGACTGACGGTCGTAAGCTTGGCGGTGTTAGGCTGATCGGCAGGACTGGCAAGCGTTGACTGGATCATTTTTATATCGTTCAACCCTTTGTTCTGGACGATAACCGTGATTGTCACATCTTTTCCCTGGCTGAACTCATTGATCCCGGATATCGTTGCCGTGAGGTCGGGAGAACCGGCCATGTATTTGGTCCCTGCCATTACTGGACTGATGAAAAATGCCAGTAGAATTGCTATTATTAAAATATACTGCGTCTTCATGCGATATCACTTGTTGTTCTTGTTATAACAACATTTGTTTGTAAATGATATTAATACCTTGTTTTATCCGCAGCTGATTTGATGAAGCAGCATATCCGGCAATTTTATTGATTGTTAGGGGACAGGTCATGAACGGTCCGACCTGAAAAAAAGTGGACCCGGCAGATTATATGATTTTAAAATTCGGACCGTTCCGGTATTTGCAGGATAAGGTCCCGGCACTACCTTGCCATAAACAGAGATACCAAAAACGTATACAAAAGAATTCATATCTACCGAAACGATATGGTGAGTATTCGCATGACTACCAGCAACCAGGCAGACCTTATTGGAAAACCCTTCGATCCTGCCGGACTCATTGCTTACCAGAGCGGGGCAGTAGTGAGCCGGACAATTGTGTTCCAGAAAAGCGGTACCATCACCCTGTTCGCATTTGATACAGGTGAAGGTCTTTCTGAACATACCGCTCCGTTTGATGCCGTGGTACAGGTACTTGAAGGAGAGGTGGAGATTACGATATCAGGAGTGAGGTCGCACCTTTTACAGGGGCAGATGATCATTATGCCTGCGAACCAGCCCCACGCCCTGAAAGCACTGATAAAATTCAAAATGATGCTTACAATGATTCATACGTAACACATATTTGAGGAGGCCAAAAGGAGGTTCAGCTGATTTCGGGGTCCCGGGAGGACTGTTATGCCCTGGCAGAAAAACCGGGCTCCGCTATATTTCCCTTTTCAATACATAAACAAGTAAAAGACAGGATTTACCCCTGTTATCAGCTCGATCGGAATCAGGGTTATTGGACCTATCCGTACCCGGTGATATCATAATTGATTTCCGTCCGGTTCTTTGCACAGGATTCACCATGTACAAGGACTTCCTCGACCATTTTTTTAAGGATTGCCGGATACACAGCCCCGACAAGTTCAGATACTAGTTTGCCGCTGCAAAAAAACTTAAAGGTGGGAGTACCACGGACACCGCATTTTTCTGCAGTCCTTTGGTTTGTCAGGATATTCAACCGTGCAAAAACGATGGTTCCTTTAAATTCCTTCGCATACTGGTGAAAAAAAGGTTCCATGGTACGACAATGGGAACAGGTCGGAGAGTATAACATTACCACCGACGGTTTTTCTCCTTTTTCTATTGTATTCTCCCAGGTACGGTCATCGAGCTCAACGATTTCTTCACCCTCCATTCCATCACCAACAGTGTTGATATTGGACCCGGAAGGTTGAATAGTTTACCGAAACCCTACTTTTCCTGGCTGATTGATAACAGAACAGGAGCTTATTGCCATTAAAAAACCAATTAACTTTTTACAGCACCCGACAGGTAATGGAAAGAACTATTATCCACCACCCAATAGGAAAGGCAGGACCCCGGGAAAGGTTCAGAAACCATCCAATCCAGTCCACCATATAGTGAATTAACAAATCAAAATTCAATTGAAGTTGTCGAACCTGTGCAACCGCCTCATGCCAGATCCACAAGAATGCCTCGATATCCGGAGGTCACGGAATATCAAGGTCCGTCCTTTCAGATTATTTTGAAGGTAACGGTTAAAAAAAGTTAGAACCGGGGTTTCCTGTGTTTAGGAAGGCATTCCTGACAGTAAACGGGTCTCCCTTCGGTGGGTTTGAAGGGCACTTCACATTCCTTACCACAATCTGAACAGACTGTCTTTGTCATCTCACGAGGGCCGAAATTCCGAGGGCTCCCATAGCTTCTTCTCTCATTCATTTGATTAACTCGTGCAGGTATATATTCTGCATGTAGTAATTAGCGGAACTAGTATAAAAAAAAAAGGGGACGCGGTCAAAACCCCGATAAAAATGTACCGAAAAAACCACCTGACATGGGAATTCCCGGGGAGGCGTTCGACATCTGTGTGCCGCAGAGCAACCCTTTGGTTTTTAACGATTTTAAGGCAGCCTTCCGATAAGGAGGAACATACGAATGAATAGACCCCCATCTGATATCAACGGTTACGAGATTTCCTGGACAATTCGACCGTTGCGGAAGATCGAAATCTTACCCCCGCTCTGTGAAACGACGATCCCAATTGCATTAGTCGCCTGTGTGATCCCCGCGACCGATGCATGACGCGTCCCAAGTCCCTTTGGGATCTGGACATTACTCAACTCTATCGTGATCCGACGTGCTGCTGCTTCGATAAGCCCGTCCCCACTGACCAGGAAGACACCGTCGAGCTGGGCAAGCTCCTTAATCATCTCCCGGATTTCACAATTCGTGATCATTCTGCTCTCTTTTGCATGCCCCTCTAACGGGTTCAGGATCATCTGCTCTGACCTCGCCTTGACATTATCAGCATCACCAATAATAAACGCAGTCCCGACTGCTTTCCCCTCGCGTCCTTCCCGTGCAATCTCCATACTGATGTGAAAAGCCGCTTCAAACACTTCTTCGGCAACATCGGTGCCGGAAAGCACCTTGTCTTTCCACATTGCCATGCTGATCCGTATGCGGTCATGACCGGAATGGTTCGTGATATCATTTCCAACGCAGAGGATCTCTGATACTTTGCCGGATTCGTCACGCACCGGTTTATTCATCCAGGCTATCCATACCGCCTCTCCACCCCTGAGTACATTCTCGTTAATATGGATGCCCCCCTCACCCCCGGACCGTGAAAGGTCACCCATCATGCTGATAACTTCCTTCGCCGAGTGCGAGGTGGGGGAAACTATCGTACCTACAATACTTTTGCCAACAACTTCAGCTGCCGACCAGCCAAAAAATGCCTGTGCAGCCTTGTTAAAGAAGGTGATAATTCCCTCAGCATCCACCTTCAGAATAATACTCTGCGAGTCCTGTACAAGTTCACGGTATTTTATTTCTGCCTGCTTAACCGCCTCGAGGAGCCTCACCCGTTCTGTTGTGTCCTCAGCGATAAACATATCCCCCTTTGCCGGTTCAGCAGGATCAACAGGCCTGATACGCAAGCGGCAATTGAATGTATTTCCGTCTTTCCTCCGCAGGAGCGTATCCGAATTACCCCATCCCTGCCCGTCAATCCGTATCGATAGTTCCCTGCAGGCACGGTCGTATTCTTCCCGGCCAGGAAAAATTACTGCCATTTCCTTATCAGCGAGCTCCCCCCCCGTATACCCGAGCATCGTGTAGAGTGGTATATTGGCCCAGTCAAATTTCCCGTTCCGAACCCGGCAGATTGCCAGCGGCGTAGCGGACAGTAACGCATTCAGCATCTCGTAGCGGGTATTCTGCTCCCGTTCTGACCGCTTCCTGAGCACGGCCTGTTTAATGATGTCAAGGATCTCAGAAAGCGGGGTCCGGGCACTGACGACCATCTCTGATGCATAATTGATGTCCTCAAGTACCACTTTATTGCCGGGATTTCTCGCGTAGAGGATGAACGGCGTGTTGTTACCCTGCTGCTTCAGGTATTTAAGGAGATCGACCCCGTTCATGTCCCCAAGGAACTCTATCCCATCCACGACAGGCAGATGGTAATAAGAAACAATCACATCGTAGGTCCGGTTTTTCAAAACCTCAATGGCCTGCTTCGTCGAATTGACACAATCTACCCTCACCTCTCCCATCCGCTCGAGATAGGACCGGGTCGCATCAATAAGGTCAGTATTGTCATGCACGAGAAGGACAGTAATCATGGGGCACCCATGGCCGAAACCAGCCTGAAATAGTACAGAATAGTAGGGTATGAATGAGATAAATAATTAGTGTTATTGGGGAAATTTGAAAAATTAATGGTTTTACGACCTTCGATCCCGCGGTCCTGAGAACCGTTGCCCACCCCGGTTGTTACTTGCCGGGTGCGGACTCTTGTATGCCTCCCTTCTTCGGGGAGGCCGGTTGTTCCGCTCCCGTCTCTCATCATCCCTTGGAATCGGGGTCTGGGATGGAGGCTCCATCTTCGGGCGGGCCTTGTCCGTCATAAAAAGGAGCGCTGCAGCAATGTCAAGGGAGGTGAATTCTTCTCCCATCATTGCCTGGGCACGCAGGCGATAATTATCAAGGTCTTCCTTTTCGATCGCTTCTCTTATTTTAGTTAGTGCCTGGAGTGTCCGCTGCTCCTCAAGGTCACGGTCACTCGGGATGAAGTCGGGTGTTATCCTCACGTTTGCATATCGCTGTATGTCCCGGAGCTTCCAGACTTCTTTGCCTGATACAAAGGTAAATGAGCGCCCGGACCGTCCGGCGCGTGCCGTCCTCCCAATCCGGTGGACATAATATTCGGGGTCCTGTGGGACATCGAAATTGAACACCGCTTCAATATCATCGATATCTATCCCGCGTGCTGCGACGTCAGTCGCGATGAGGATGTCCGTCACACCGCTGCGGAACTTTGCCATTACCCGTTCCCGCTGGCTCTGGCTCATATCCCCGTGAAGTCCCTCTGCTGCGTACCCTCTTGAATTCAGGCGGTTCGTAATTTCATCGACCCGTCGTTTTGTATTGCTGAACACCAGCGACAACTTGGGGTTATAGCGGTCAAGGAGCCTGCACAATGCTTCGATCTTGTCGCTTTCCCTCATTTCGTAGTAGTACTGTTCGATTGTTGGCACCGTGAGCTGTGCATGGACGACCTTGACATGTTTCGGAGTTTTCTGGTATTTCTTTGCCAGCTCCATAATTGGTGCAGCCATGGTTGCCGAAAACAGGACGGTCTGCCTCTTTTCAGGGGTTTTCCCAAGAATGTCCCCGATGTCATCACGGAACCCCATATCGAGCATCTCGTCCGCCTCATCAAGGACGACCACCCGGACATTGGAGAGGTCAAGTGACCGGCGGTGAAGGTGGTCAATGATCCGTCCCGGTGTACCGATAACGACCTGTACACCTTTTTTCAGAGCGACGAGTTGCCGTTCGATTGGCTGGCCGCCGTAAACAGGGATGATCATGATACCGGGGAGGTACTTACCAAGTTTTGCGAGTTCCTCAGAGACCTGGATGGCTAGCTCACGGGTAGGGCACATGACAAGGGCCTGAACCCGTCGGTCGTTCGGGTCTATCTTTCCAAGCAGCGGGATGCCATATGCAGCAGTCTTTCCGGATCCGGTATGGGCCTGGCCGATTACATCGTGCCCCTCAATAAGCATAGGTATTGCGAGCGCCTGGATCGGAGTCGGTTCTTCGAACCCGAGGTCAGTGATAGCTTTCTCGAGCTCCTTTGACAATTCAAGGTCAGGAAATGATATTGTTTTCATAGGTGGTTCACCATAGACCACTCCGGACCACGTAACTTCCAGGATGCGTGAGAATGTTTGACCACTCGCAGAAAAATGAAATAATTGGCCCGTTTGATCGATTGCGTATATTTGCATTCAAGAGTTAAGTATGTTTGGTCTAATGAAATGAAGGTGAATAGAAATAGGCTTCAAACAGGGCCACGCCACATGGGGAGAGCAAGGAAGGGACCAAAAACCGAATCTGTGAATACACCAAGAAAAACCGGGCAATTTTAAAGGCTTTCAAGTTATTCCCTCATATCCTGGGAGGTCAGTGATCATTCATTTACCTGTGCATAGGTGCGGCGGTTGTCATTACCTGGGACGAATAAAAAAAATAAAATAAGAAATTTGCCCATAAATACCCAAAACTATTGTTTTAAAAGAAGATTCAAACATCATGTCCAGATCCGAGGGAGGGGATACGAACCCAAGAACACCGTAGAGAATAGGCTCAAAATCTTACGCCATACCATCGCGTACTATACACCCAAAGATCGTAAAGAAATCTGGCGATTACGTGACAGACTACCTTGAAAGATTTCCACACCTCGACGATGTGAATCGTGCTACACTGAAAGGCATATATCAGAAAACAGGAAATTAAACAACGGCAACCTTCGGGCATCAAGGACAAAGCATGGCGGGTCTGTTATCTTTTAAAAACCCATGGTGGAAAGATGCACGAAATATAACAAAAGAGGATATCGAGGATTATATCATTCTCCACCGGAATACCGTCAGTCCACGGACGTTACAGGGCAATTTAATAGAACTAAAAATATTTTTCTGCTTCCTTTCACCTGATAAGGAGAAAGAATTCTTTTCCGGGAAGATACTACGCCAAAAGCCCAAGCTTCCTGATGTGCTTACCCGACCTGATATAATGACAATACCAGGGGCCTGCGATACCGTCAGGGACAGGGCCCTCATTATGGTCCTGTGGGATACCGGGGCCAGATCTGATGAAATCTTGTCCTTGAACATCGGGGATATCCAGATTGATAGTGGTTGCGGACAGACACGCCTGATAGGTAAGACCGGGGACCGGGAAATATTCTTTATTGACTGCCTTCCTGACCTGCAGGCATGGCTCAATATCCATCCGGGACAGGAGAGAACCGACAGTCCGTTATTTGTAACCTACACCCGGTACGGTATTGGTGCTCACCGTCTGAATATCCGCACCGTTCAGAACCTATGCAAGGTCCTGCAGCAACGGGCCGGTATTTCAAAGATGGTGCACCCCCACGCTTTCAGGCATGCTAGGGCAACCGATAGAGCTCGGGAAGGTTATACTGAAATGGAGTTACGGATTATGTTCGGATGATCCCCGTCTTCCAGCATGCCCGCGACCTATATCCATATCTCCGGTGCAGACGTGAAGATGAAACGTATGCAAGAAGGCCGGACTTATCGCGGAGACCCCTACCAGTGAGAGGCCACTGCAGCCGGTGGAGTGCCCACGCTGCAAGATGATGAACCCACCTGGCACAATGATTCGTGGCGGGTGTTCGCTCATTCTCGATGCAAAGTTTGCCATGAGTATTGCCACACAGAAGACGGAACGGTATAAGGAGCTGTTAGAAAGGCTTACGGCGATTGAGGAGAAGGTAGCACAAACTTGATATATTAGATGAGCATCACTTTCATCCCCCTCCACCTCAGGTTTATAACCGTCATGAGATAACACTATTGAATGGGGGTGTTCTCATAAAAACAAATACAGATACCGAAGACCAATTTGAAGAGAGATTGATAAAATACCTGCATTCTGAAGAAGGAAGGGAATACTTAAAAAAACTGGCAAAAGAATAAAACGATTATTTCTCTTTAAATATTTCATGAATTATCTTTTTTACTTCAGGTTTCTTCAACGAAGCGCGTAATTTTATTATGAACGGGTCTTCGCTCTCCCCCTGAAGAGATCCCATTTCGTTATCTATCAGGTACCGGATAAACTCACTCGTGTCAGGGTACCCGTTTTCTTTAGCAAATTTAACAACCAGCTGCTTTTTATCAGCTGATCCAAGCCGGACATGTATGGTGTCATCCGCATTGTTGCTCATGTCATACACCGTAACACAACGTTACTCTTTAATAATATATAAAAGTGTATGCATTACAAATATTACGTGTAATGCAATTGCATCACAAGATAATACACATAACACAACAGTTATAAGTGTGACGCTCGTATTAGTTTGTATGACCGAGAATCGGGAGATATTAACCGGGCGGAAGTCGCTCCGGATATCCGCGCTGGATGATGCCCGCATGGCAGTAATGAAAATCAAACTGAACACTGACAAGGACGCCGTTGTATTCCGCCACTTGCTCCGTCAGGCGGTGCCGGAATGACCGCTAACGTGATCCATTTCACTGAGCCGGCAATTGAACACTTCCGTGACCCGATGTCAAAGATCTGTGCCCGGCAACTGATCGCAGAAGGGCTGGCAATTATGTTACCAATAGGAGGCATGACACATGAATGAAGTACGATGTAATGGCAGCAGCGATTCACGAACTACCAAGAAGGAGAATACCACTGCCATTTCCCATGTATGCGACTGCAACGACAAGAGTCTTTCGCCCGCTAACAAGCACGACCAGGAACAGAAAGATGCGCTTCTGGCAGCTCGGTCCGTCCACCAGGTACTGGAACAACAGATCATGTCCAGGAATTTAGACCGGATGGAACTCGAACTGGCCACGGTCCTGTCAGAGATCAACCGGCTGGAGTCCACGCTGCTGGTATTCAGCCGACCTGGGTGTTTCGGCTGCTACAAATGTACTGACCATTACCTGGAAACATGCCAACATGGCGACGCATGCCGGGAAAAATGGGAGGGAAGATTCCGGTCTCCCTCATCACAATTACTCCGCTATTCAAGGGGCTGACCGACATTTCAGCCCAGTCGAATTATTCACGCGGCCGGGATACTGAGTATCTCGCCCGCGACCTGTTGGTCCTCCATGGATACCAGGTCGTCCGCAGTGCCGGATCTCACACACCAATAGATCTGGTTGCGTGGCAGGATGGCGGGCACCCGCTCCTCATCCAGGTGAAGCGGAACAGCAGGCACCACGACAGGACACTGTTGGTCGAGCGGGAA